>JBELEU010000010.1:0-25665 GCA_042093455.1 Crocinitomicaceae bacterium
GTGGTGAAACCATAACTGCTAACAATTCATCATCAACCTACAGATGGCTAGACTGCGATGATGATTTCGCTATTATTTCAAATGAAACTAATCAATCTTTCACTGCTACATCGAATGGCAGCTATGCGGTTGAACTAACTGAAAATGGATGTGCGGACACAACTAACTGTGTGTCAATAATAACAGTTGGAATTATTGAAAATGACTTCGAAAATGAGCTCCTATTATATCCTAACCCAACATATGGGGATTTTTCAATTGATTTAGGAAAAAACTATCAAGCAATAACAATTACAATAACAGACTTAGGAGGAAAAGTAATTCTTTCAAAAACATTCAATGACAGCCAACTGTTAAATTTGAAGCTTGAAGAACCCGCAGGAATTTACTTATTGAATATTGAATCAGTAAACAACAATGCTGTAATTCGACTAATAAAAGAATAATAACGATTTGCCAACAAGAGCTAAACTGCATTAAAACGCAGTTTAGCTAGACCGTTGGGCATAATATGAATTAAATAATGTAAAAATGGCTATAAGAAGAAGTAAAGAAAAATCATTACAATTTGACGGATCTATTGAAAATGCAAAAGAAAAATGTTTAAATGCTCTAAATAATGGTGGATTTAAAAAAATTGAAAATCACGAATCGCTAAATCAAATAATTGGAAAATTTAATAATTTCTTTGTAGTAGGTAAAATTGAAATCATACTTTCTAAAACAGATAATGGAATTAACATTGATTTAAAATCTACTGCTAATGCAGATAATATTTGGGCTCTTTTCTCTTCACCAAATGACAGAATAATGAAAGGTTTTACAGATAATTTTAAATAAAATACTCAACAAAGTCTAAAGCTAATTTTCAACTACCTTTAGACGGAACGTTATCTCCAATTCCACTTTGTGGAACTCAAAAATCCAACTATGGCTGAAGAAATGAAAACATGTCCACATTGTGAATCTCCTTATGGCTACTCAATTGGTAATGAATTATTCTCTTGTCCAGAATGTAGACATGAATGGCAACTTGAACAAGAAACAGAATCCATTGAAACAGAGCTAATCATAAATGACGTAAACGGCAATCGTTTAAATGATGGTGATGCGGTTATAGTAATAAAAGACCTCCCTGTTAAAGGAGCACCAAAACCTGTTAAGGCGGGAACAAAAATTAAAAACATTAGATTAAGAAATGATGAACACGATATTGATTGTAAAATTGATGGCTTTGGGTCCATGGTTTTAAAATCAGAATTTGTAAAAAAAGCCTAATTCCCTTTTGCTCTTTCATACATTACTTTGATGGCTTTGCCCATATTTTTAAAATTGGGCTGAATACGTTTCACCTCAATCTCCCCCATATTATTTGGAGTTAATTCATAGCACCATATGAATGGAGAGTTATCTGGATCTATACCTAATTGACCAAACCTCATGTCCCAAAATAAAAACTTATCATCAACTTGCTCTATAAAATACCACCCAGCAGATATTTTAATTA
The DNA here is from genome assembly GCA_042093455.1 of Crocinitomicaceae bacterium. Lineage (GTDB taxonomy): Bacteria > Bacteroidota > Bacteroidia > Flavobacteriales_D > Parvicellaceae. Next base: position 1,508 of record JBELEU010000010.1, read on the forward strand.
ATTGCTTTACAACCTTTTGATCTGAGTATGGATTCAATAAAGAATGATTCTTTTTGTACTCATTTGAAAACTGTATTTCTTTAGAATCAAATAGGGAAAAATACGCTGTTCTAAAACCTGTTTCTGTTTCAACAAAAGCATTCCATAAAATACTATTTAAGGGAGTTGGCTTAGTGTCTAACTCTACATATTCAATTTCCTGGTTTTCTAATTCTTTTTGAAACTCAATGTGAGAAACCCCTTTAAATACAAGAGTAAGAATCATATACGAAGAACTAATAATAAGCCCGGCCCGATTAAATAGTTTTCTTCTAGGGTTAGTTCGTTTATGAAACATTGCAATAACTACCAAAAGAAAGAATGGAATGGTGTATACAGGATCAACAACGAAAATATTTTGATAGGCTAATCTGTACTCAAAAGGCCAAAAAAATTGAGTTCCCCATGTAGTATGTGCGTCAAGCAAAGGATGAGTAACTACTATCCAAAAAAACATCCATGACCAATTCTTTAGTGTTACATCTTCAAACTTTTTGTGAATCTTTTTGGCAATCCAAGCTAAAACAGGGGCAATTAAAACTGCAAACAATAAAGAATGAGAAAACCCTCTGTGCATTTCAGTTGTTGTAATTTCATCAACAAAATATTTTAAAAAAACATCTAAATCAGGAATAGTTCCACCAATTGCTCCCCAGAGCATGGCTCTATTTCCAATTTTTTTACCAAGAACAGCTTCTCCTACAGCAGCTCCTAATACAACTTGAGTTAGTGAATCCATTTATCTCAACCAAGATACAATGTATATGTGAATTAAAATTTTTACAAATTAAAAAAAGGAGTCAATTGTATTTTTAATTCATTTTTAAAATAAATTCGTTTTACTGATAATGAAAAACACCTATTTAAATTTAATTGAGCAAAGCTATAAATTTCCTCAGGAAGGCTTTGATTTAAGCAATGGCTTCTTAACCTTTCATGGTGTATCACTACAAAAGCTTATACAAAAACATGGAACGCCATTTAGACTATTTTATCTTCCTGATATTGGAGAAAAAATAAATAGAGCTAGGAACATTTTTAACAAGGCCATTAAAAAATTCAACTATTTAGGAGACTACCATTATTGTTATTGCACAAAATGCAACCATTTTTCTCACGTTATTTCTGAAGCAATTAAACAAGATGTGCATTTGGAGACATCTTCCAGTTTTGATATTGATTTAATATTAAACCTATACAAAGAAGGCACAATTAATACTAATTTAATCGTTGTCAATAATGGGTATAAAACTACCGAATATCTCAAGAAAATCATATCTCTATATGATATTGGGTTTGAAAATGTAATGGTTGTTTTAGATAATAAACCAGAACTTGAACGTTTAACCAAACTTTTAGAAGGAACTAATAAAAAGATTAAAATTGGCATAAGAATGGCCATTAATGAAGAGGCTCAATCTTCTTATTATACTTCTAGAATGGGTATTCGACACAATGAAGTACTTGATTTTTACAATGAAGAAGTAAAAAACAACAAATATGTAGATCTTAAAATGCTTCATTTCTTTGTTGATTCTGGCATCAAAGACAGTTTGTATTTTTGGGAAGAATTTAACAAGGCCATCAAGCTATACATTGACTTAAAAAAACAATCTAACTCTCTAAATTCTCTGAATCTTGGTGGGGGATTTCCAATAAGAAATAATCTTGGTTTTGATTACGACTATGAACATATGGCTGAAGAAATAATCAAAAACATCAAAGAGAGTTGTAGTGTTGAAAACATAAATGAACCTCATATTTTTACTGAATTTGGTAAATATACAGTTGGTGAAAGTGGTGCTATTATTTTTGAAGTACTGGAACAAAAGCAACAAAACGACAATGAAAATTGGTATCTCATAAATAATAGCTTAATGAATACCATTCCTGATGCATGGTCAATAAAAGAAAAATTCATTCTTCTTCCAGTAAACAAATGGTCCAATGAATACCAAAGAGCAAATGTTGGAGGAATAAGTTGCGATCATTCTGACTATTACAATTCAGAAGATTTCAATCAAGAAGTTTTACTACCCACCTACCCTGAAAATGAAAAAGAACCACTTTATCTAGGGTTCTTTCATACCGGTGCTTATCAAGATGCAATTAGTGGTTATGGAGGAATAAAACATTGTTTAATTCCTTCACCTAAACACGTTATAATCGACAAAGACAAAGATGGAAACCTTGTAGATTACGTCTATCGAAATGAGCAGTCTGCTGAAGAAATGTTTAAATTATTAGGCTATAAATGAGAACTTTTGCTGGAATAGATAACTATTATAATGAATATGAAACAGCTAAAGTTCTACTTCAATCCATTCCCTATGATGGCACAAGCACCTGGAGAAAGGGAGCGAATAAAGGGTTTCAAGCGTTTTTAGAAGCTGCTGAAAATATGGAGTTATACGATATTGAAACTGACTCAGAAGTATTTAAAAAGGGAATCCACATTCTAAAAGAGATAACTGAAAAATCAAATCCTAAAAAGGTATTTGAAGAGGTTTATCAACAAACAAAAAAGCTATTGACATCAAATAAGTTTTTAACTTTTTTTGGTGGCGAACATTCTATAAGTATTGGAATAATTAAAGCCTTTTATGAAAAGTATCACGGTTTAACAGTTCTTCAACTAGATGCCCATGCAGATTTAAGACCAACATATATGAATAGTCCATTCAATCATGCTTGTTCTCTTCATGACGCCAATAAAAACACCAATTTGGTTCAGGTTGGAATTCGCTCAATGGACGTGTCAGAAAAAAAACACATGAATGAATCAAATGTTTTTTTTGCTGAAAAAATGTTTAACAATAGCTCTTGGATGGAAAATAGCCTTTCCAAAATGACGAATGATGTTTACATTACACTAGATCTTGATGTTTTTGACCCTTCTATATTACCTGCTACTGGCACTCCAGAACCAGGGGGGATACTTTGGAATGATATGCTTATCTACTTAAATAAAGTTTTTAGCAGTAAAAATGTAGTGGGTTTTGATATTGTGGAGTTAGCTCCCATTAAAGATCAACCAGCATCAAATTTTTTAGTCGCTAAGCTGTATTATAAAATGTTATCATATAAATTCAAGAACTCATGAGTGTCAAAAATTTCATAACTGAACATTACAAGCATTTTAACGCAGCAGCATTAATTGATGCAGCAAAAGGATATGAAAAACATTTAAGTGAAGGAAAACAAATGCTTGTTTCACTTGCAGGAGCAATGAGTACAGCTGAATTAGGGAAATCTTTTGCCGAAATGATACGTCAAAAAAAAGTAGCAATTGTATCCTGTACTGGTGCTAATTTGGAGGAAGACTTGATGAATTTAGTAGCTCATAGTCATTATAAAAGAGTACCTGAATATCGCGATTTAACTCCAAAACAAGAAAAAGATTTATTAGCACAAGGGCTAAATAGAGTAACCGATACATGCATTCCTGAAGAAGAAGCTTTTAGAAGGCTACAAAAGCATGTTTTTAGATTATGGAAAAAAGCAGAACTTGATGGTAAACGATTTTTCCCACACGAATTTTTGTACCAACTTATACTTTCTGGTGAATTAAAGCAATACTATGAAATACCAGAAAAAGACAGCTGGATGATTGCTGCTGCCAAAGAAAACTTACCTATGGTTGTTCCTGGCTGGGAAGACTCTACTCTTGGAAATATTTTTGCTTCTTATTGCATAAAAGGAGACCTTAACCCTAATACAATGAAGAGTGGTATCGAATACATGATGTATTTAGCACAATACTATACAGAAAATGCCGGCAATGACGGTATAGGATTTTTTCAAATTGGGGGAGGAATTGCTGGAGATTTTCCCATTTGCGTTGTACCCATGTTGTATCAAGATTTAGAGAAAACAACAACTCCATTTTGGAGTTATTTTTGTCAAATAAGCGATTCAACTACAAGCTATGGCTCCTACTCTGGTGCAGTTCCTAATGAAAAAATAACTTGGGGCAAATTGGATGTTGACACACCTAAGTTTACAATTGAATCGGATGCTACAATTGTTGCTCCTTTAATTTTTGCCTATCTTTTAAACTGGTAAAATCAAAAATTAATGAATAAGAATTTATTATTTACCATTTTAGGGCCCACTATTTTCATACTTAGTTTACTTTTTGAAACACCAGAAAATATGACCCTCGGTGCTTACCGATTAATTGGGATCACAAGTTGGATGGCTATATGGTGGATTGCAGAAGTGGTTCCTATTGCTGTTACCGCTTTACTTCCAATACTTTTATTTCCCTCAGCTGACATATTATCAATTGAAGATACTGGAGCCAATTATGGCCATAAATATATTTTTCTATTTATCGGTGGATTTATGATTGCAAATGCCATACAAAAGTGGAACCTACATAAAAGAATTGCATTGACTATAATTTCGCTGCTTGGAAGCAGCACTGAGCGAATAATTTTAGGTTTTATGTTGGCTACTGCATTTCTTTCTATGTGGATTTCAAATACTGCAACAAGTGTCATGATGCTCCCCATTGGTTTATCTGTAATAGCTCAACTAAACGACCATCCTGATACTATCAAAAATGAAAATAAAACATTTGGAAAAGCATTAATGCTTGGAATAGCCTACAGTGCTTCAGCTGGTGGTATAGCCACGTTAATTGGGACTCCACCAAATATGATTTTAGCTGGTTTTGTAAACGATAATTTTGGTGTTGAAATCAGCTTTTTTCAATGGATTAAGATTGGTCTTCCCATTTCGATTGTTTTGTTGTTTTTTATTTGGCTTTACTTAACTAAGGTTTCTTTTAAACTTCAAAAAACTGCTTTTCCTGGTGGGAAACAAGAAATAAAAGACTTATTGAGAGATATGGGGCCAATAAAAAAAGAAGAAAAAAGAATCCTTTTTATTTTTGGAGCAACTATTTTTTGCTGGGTAACCAGGTCCTATCTTCTTCAGTCTTTGATTCCAAATTTAGATGACTCCATGATTGCAATAGCAAGTGCTATATTGTTATTTATTATTCCTTCTTCAAAGAAAAACCAAAAGCTAATGCATTGGAATGATGCCGTTACAATTCCTTGGGGAATACTAATTCTTTTTGGAGGTGGACTGTCCATTGCTGCTGGATTTAAAGCAACAGGATTGGCCGAGTGGATTGGCATGCAATTTGAATTTATTCCTTCAATAAGCTTGATTGTACTGCTTATCATCATAATAGCCTCTGTTAATTTCTTAACAGAAATTACTTCTAATATGGCTACAACAGCCATGTTGTTACCTGTTATCTTACCAATAGCCATTGCTGTAGATATTCACCCTTATATTTTACTTACTGGAGCAACTTTAGCTGCCTCATGTGCTTTTATGTTACCAGTAGCTACACCACCAAATGCAGTAGTTTTTGGATCAAAACTTTTAAAAATTTCTGATATGGTAAAAGCTGGCTTGTGGATTAATATTTTCTCAATACTACTTATTCTTTTAGCAACTTATTTTCTGTTGCCGATACTGTGGGGACTTGATTAATTAATAATTATTTTCTTTGTTAATCTAAATTCATCCTTACCAAAAATTTTCCCTAAGTAAATCCCCGAAGAGAAAATCACATTAATATTGTTTTCACCAAATTCTAATTCTTGCTGATGGATTAACTTACCATTCAAATCGTAGATAAATAATTTAGCAGGTATTATGTTGTTACAAACAATATTGAAAGAACCTTTAGATGGATTTGGATGAATTGCAACTACATTGTTGTTTAAACTTTCTTTAAGACTACTGACTGATGTAACTTGAAAAGTAATAGAATCTATATCATTAGGTGCCACACCAGGTGTGCAATCAGGCATACCAAAACCTGAATTCATGGTGTGTATGTAAGAATAAAGCCCGGGGCTTAAAGGTGATAAATGAAAAGTATCTACCTCATCACATAAAGCCGTTAACATTCCTATGCAATGAAGAGAAGAAGACGATATTTGAGTATTATTTATGCTAATATTTTTACTGTGTAATGGACATCCTGATGAAGTATAAGTTTGATATACCGAAAGAACAATAGTGTCCGTTTCTGTAGGGTTTTGTGGAGATATAGAAATATTAGTTATTCCCTGGCATAAAACAACAGTTGCGCAAAAGAAACCAGTCAATGTAAGAACGATTTTAATAATCATAAAAATCTATTTTTAATTTGGTTTTAATTGTAAATATATAACATTCAGTGTTTGCTTATTAGTTCTCATTTACTGTTATATCATTTAAAATAAATCAATGTATATTTTATTTAATTATTTAGCATATTTTTATAAAAAAGATATTCATGTTGAGTATAAAAAAATACTGACTTAACTATTAACCAACAACATGTATATTGTTTTTATAAAATGAAAAGTATTTTATTTGTTTTTAGTGTTTTATTAAACTTATCATTAGTTGCGCAGCGTGAAATAAGATCTATAAAAACAACAAAACCTATCGTGATTGACGGGCAACTAGATGAGAAAGATTGGGAGCGTAGCATTTGGTCCACTGGATTTACTCAACTGAAACCTGTTCCTGGTAAAAAACCTAGTAAACCTACTGAAGTTGCCATACTCTACGACCAAGAAGCTGTATATTTTGGTGTAAAGTGCTTTGATCACCCTGATTCAGTATCTAAAGTATTATCTATAAGAGACGACTTCAATCCAAATTTGGATGTTTTTGCTATTTTTATTGACACCTATCAAGACAAGCAAAATGGTTTTTTCTTTGGATTAACCAGTCGTGGTGTTCAGCTAGATGCAAAGGTTTTTGATACAGACTTTAATGACCTTTTTAACCTTGTTTGGAGAAGCAAAACACAAATTAATGAACAAGGTTGGTTTGCTGAGATCAAAATACCTTACTCAGCATTGAGGTTTCCTAAAAAAGAAATTCAATCATGGAATATTAATTTTGCAAGACAAATAAGTAGATTTCGTGAAGAAAATACATGGAGTCCTGTAAAACCAGATCTTGAAAATTATCTTCTAGAGAGTGGAGTAGTTACTGGAATTAAAGATATAACACCACCTTTAAGATTAGCTTTTATACCTTTTCTGTCGAATTACACTAGCTTTTCTATTAACACCGACCCAATTTCTACTGTTAATGGTGGAATGGATGTGAAGTATGGAATTAATGAGGCTTTTACATTAGATGTTACCCTATTGCCTGATTTTGGCCAAGTAGTTTTTGACCAACAAGTATTAAATATCAGTCCATTTGAAATTCAATTCAATGAAAACAGACAGTTTTTTACTGAAGGAACCGAACTATTTAATAAATCTGATATTTTTTATAGCCGAAGAATAGGTGTTCAAACAAATTCTAACGTATATCAAAACCAATTAGAAGTCAATGAGACAATTACAGAACTACCATCTTCTGTTCCTTTGATAAATGCCAGTAAAATTTCTGGCAGATTAAAAAACGGTTTAGGAATAGGTGTTTTTAACGGAATTACGGCTGAACAAAAAGCAATAGCATACAATGATGTAGAAGACACCGATAGAGAAGTTACCGTTAGCCCTTTAAGCAATTACAACGTATTGGTGCTAGACCAAAACTTAAAGAACAACAGTTTCATAAACTTTACAAACACTAGTGTCTTACGATCCGGAAACTTTTATGACGCCAATGTTTCTAGTTTATCAACCAATTTAAACACCAAAGACAACAACTATTTTATTGAAGCGCAAGCTATAGTTTCTAGTATTCAAGAAGATGCTGCAAACACTTTAGGGCATAGTTGGTCTATTGAAACAGGAAAACAAAGAGGACAACTAGCATATGGATTAGAATACTATGAAGAATCTGACACATACGACCCCAATGATTTAGGTTTTCTAAGAGCAAACAACAGCAGAGTTGGGGGGATATACCTCAGCTACAGAGATTTCAACCCAAAAAATAAAAATCTAAATAAGATAAGAACCAGTGCTTCAGTTTCTAATGAAAGATTGTACCGCCCGAATTTGTATGCTGCCACATTTTGGGAAACCAACGCAATGTTTGTTACCAAATCTTTTAATGCTGCTGGAGTAAATTTTGAAGGAGCTATTGGCGAAAGCAACGATTATTTTGAACCAAGAGGAGATATTATCGGGGAAAACAAATTCATTAGACCTGTTTGGATCAATTCAAGAGCGTGGTTTTCATCCAATTATCAAAAACGTATAGCCATTGATGTTGGGTTTAATTATATAGAGGTTAAACGAAACGATTGGTGGGAGTGGAATTACGATTTAGAATTTAGATTTAGAATTAACAATCAAATTAACTTAATACACGGTTACCGCAAAAGCTTTCAATACAATAGCGAAGGATATGCAGTAGCTTTCGAAGAACCAACAAATCTATTTAATGGAATATTATTTGGTAATAGGAATCGTTTTGTAACCACTCAATCATTGGGATTAGACTATACCATAACCAACCGTATTGGCATGACTTTTAGGTTGAGACATTACAACGCAAAAATTAACTACAATTACTTTTCTGAATTATTAGACAACGGACGGCTACAAACCTTACCTAATTATACTGGGAATGATATAAATGGAAACTCTGCCTATAACATTAACTACAATGCTTTCACTATAGACATGTTATTCAGATGGGTGTTTTTTCCAGGAAGCGAAATAAATTTAGTCTGGAAAAATTCTATTTTCACTGAAGATGGAAATGTGAATGAAAACTATTGGCAAACCTTAAACAACACTTTACAAAATGGCCCAATGAACACCCTTTCACTAAAAGTAATTTATTGGTTAGATGCACAATACCTTAAAAGGAAATAACTTAAATCTTATCAATTGATTTTTAAGGATAAAAAAACTTTAAATTTTTCTTTACTTCACTAGAAAGACTTTTGTGGACTGGACAATTTAAGGCGGCCCTTTCTAAAATGGTTTTAATCTTTGTTTCGTAATCTTGGGGGAATTCTAATATAATATCTATTTGACCAATCATTCTAGGATTAGATTTCATTGTTTTTTTGACCTTAGCTTTTGTTCCTTTTATGCTGACTCCATGTTTTTGAACTGCAATTGCCATTATAGTAAGCATACAGCTTGCTAATAAGGTACAAACCAAATCTGTAGGAGAAAAAGATTCTCCTAGTCCATGATTATCTTTTGGAGCATCCGTATAAATTACTTCACCAGAATCTAAATGTTGCGCAGAAGTTCTTAAATTACCATCGTATTTGATTTCAAAAGTGTTCATATAGAATATTGTTAATATGTTCGTTGAATGTATATAAATTAAAAAAAATTTATTGAGAAAGTAATGCTTTATAGGTTAATAATATTTTTACTATTAAACTTTTCGGCTCTTGCAATAGGAGGTTTTTTCACTGGTGAGGGTGTTCCTTCAGATTGGTATTCACAATTAAACAAAGCTCCTTGGGAGCCTCCTGGTTGGGTTTTTGGTGCTGCTTGGTCTACTCTAATGATTTGCTTTGCTATTTATATGAGTTTTTTATGGGACATCTCTGAAAATAGAAAAAAAATCATTCTATTATTTATGTTACAATGGGTACTTAATATTAGTTGGAGCCCAGTATTTTTCTTTTATAATAATATTATATTAGGCTTAATAGTTATCAGTTTACTTACCTGTTTAATTGTTTATCTTTTATTTTCATTTAGAACTAACTTGAGATTTAAATCTATTTTAATTCTACCTTATTTAATTTGGTTATTGATAGCTACTTCTTTAAATGGATATATTTTTTTTAACAACTAGGGCTATGAGTTTATTATTGAACAGAATTATTAAAATTCCGTTATCTATTTTTTTAATAGGAATTTTCACTTTGCTTTTATGTTCTTCGTTAAAAGCTACTTCCTATTATGTTAGCGACTCAAATGGAGACGATACTAATAACGGCACAACTCCCACTTCTCCTGTTAAAACCATAAGCAAACTTAATAGCATGATTTTTCAGCCAGGAGATTCCATATTGTTTAAAACTGGTGACACTTGGAATGGAATGTTTTGGATTAAAGGTTCTGGAACTTCAAGCAATAAAATTGTTATTGACAGCTATGGTGTAGCCCAAAAGCCTATCCTAAATGGTGACGGATATCAAGCATGCATATTAATTTATAACGATGAATTCATTGAAATAAACAATCTAGATTTATTTAATGAAGGCAGTCACCTTGACTCTTTAGGAAACACAAAGAAATTAATCGGTTATGGAGGGGCAGAAAACACTTGGGGCTCAGGTAAAAACGTACGTTTTGGAATTAAAATTATTGGCAATACAAAATCCTTAAATGGGTTTCAACTTAATGGTTTAACCATTCATGATATTTATCCTTCACCTGATGCAACACAAAACATTCATCTTGGTTATGCTATTAAATTAGAAACACAGTCAGATACTGCGGCTTCACTATTAAATATAATTTCTGAAGTTGAGATAAAAAACTGTACTATTTCTAAAACAGGACATTACGGAATCTGGATAAAATCTTTAGGGTTAAACAATATAGATACTGTTAAAAACAATGAGATTTTAATTCAGGATTGTGTCTTTGAACAAACAGGAGGATCAGGATTTGTCCCAAATAAAAGTCAAAATGTTTTGGTAGAAAACTGTGTATTCAACCATACTGGATCAAGTATCGACCAAAGAATGTGGAAACGTGGAAGCGGCATGTGGCCATTTGATTGTAAAAATGTAATTGCTCAACACAATTATTTTATGAATGCACATGGTCCACAAGACTCCTATGGATCTCATATTGATTATGGAAATGAAAATGTTGTTTTTCAATACAATTACAGTTACAACAATGAGGGAGGGTTCATTGAAGTACTTGGTGACAATATAAATTGCGGCTACCGTTACAACGTTAGTGTTAACGATGGCTTTAGACAAGACCCAAACAATACACCATGGGATAAAAAAGGTAAAATATTTTGGTTGTCTAATTTCTGTGGATCAAACAATCCTCGCTGTCCAAGTACAGGAACTTTTATTTACAACAATACTGTTTTTGTAAACGATACTATTTATCCTGAAATCTATTTTTGGCCTAATGTTGGAGATGTATTGTTTTACAACAACTTAATTTATGTTGGATCTGTCGGAAATAAAATACCAACATTAATTCAGAATAGTGGAAATAGCCTAGATATCAGTCACAATATCTTTTACGACACAGTAAGAATGAATATAGATTTAGATTTAAAAAATAACGGGATTTTTGTTGATCCTAATTTAGTAAATCCCTGGCCGTTGGGCATAGATGATCCAATGATGTATCAATCACAAAGCTCAAGTATAGCTATTGGAGCTGGAAAATTAATAACAGGAAGTAGTGACTCAACTGATTACTCAAACAACAATGGAGGATTAGATTATATGGGCAATGCCGTTTCAAATTTTACAGCTCCAGATATAGGTGCTTTCAACTTAAACCTACTTAACAATTCAACAACTGAAATGAGGAATGTAGTTGCCTACCCTACCTTAACAAAACTTAACGTTAAACTGTATATCAATCAATACAATGGACCAATTAAGACAGACATCTACAACATTAATGGTGAATTAATTTCAAGTTTAAAGGGTGATTCCATTTCACTTGAAAAGTTTAAAAAGGGAATCTATATCTTAACGATTTTTTATGGGGAAAACAGCGATCAAATAAAAGTAGTAAAAATCTAATCCATCTCAATCATCTGCCAAGCTCCAGAATTAATTAACGGTTCGGCTTGTTTAAACTTTAACTCTTTAGTTTCTCCATTTTGAAGATTAAGAACCTTTACCCTGTCATTTCTTCCGGGTTTTTTAGCTACCATTACTGGCTGATGCCTTACAGGTTGACCTTGTGATCTTTCAGCGGCTTGTTGATTCAATTGGGTAGATTGTGCAACATCTTCTCTTCCTGTCTTAAGTTGTCTCAAGTCTTGCTTTGGTCTTTCTCTTAAATTAGTTGGGGAAGTGTTAGCATCTGCGTCATTTAACTGAGCCTTCATTAAAAAAGAGATTATTTCTTTGTTTAGCTTGTCAAGCATGCCTTTGAATAACTCAAACCCTTCTAACTTATAAATTAATAGTGGATCTTTTTGTTCGTACTGAGCATTGTAAACACTTTGTTTTAAGAAATCCATTTCTCTTAAATGCTCTTTCCATTCATTGTCAATAAATCCTAACGTAATGTTTCGCTCCAATGCTTTTAAAGCTTCTAAGCCTTCTGTTTCATATACTTTTTCAAGTTTTGCAACAATTTTCATTGCCTTTCTACCGTCAGTAAAGGGTATTACAATATTTTCTACCTTATCAGATTGTTCTTCGTAAACTTTTTTAATTACTGGAAAAACTTTATCCTGAATGTATTTTGATTTTCTAATGTATCTTTCTTTAGCATTTTTAAAAAGTTCTTCCGATAAATAATTAATGTCTTTCTCCAAAAACTCTGCCTCTGAAAAAGGAGATTCAATACCAAAGTTTGAAATAACATCGTATTTGAAACCTTCAAAATCTGACGATGGTTGAGAGGCGTATAATAGACTTTCAGAAATGTCATACAACATGTTCTCAATATCAAGGTCTAATTTATCGCCAAATAAAGCATTTTTCCTTCTGTTATAAATTGCAGTTCTTTGAGCATTCATGACATCATCAAACTCCAACAACCTTTTTCTAATCCCAAAATTATTTTCTTCTACTTTCTTTTGAGCACGTTCAATCGATTTTGAAATCATTCCATGTTGAATAACTTCTCCCTCTTTGTGGCCCATTCTATCCATCATTTTAGCAATTCTTTCTGAACCAAAAAGTCGCATTAAGTTATCCTCTAAAGAAACAAAAAACTGAGCTGATCCAGGATCACCTTGCCTTCCAGAACGACCCATTAGTTGCCTATCAACCCTTCTAGAATCATGACGTTCTGTACCAATAATTGCTAAACCTCCATTTTCTTTCACTCCTTCACCCAATTTAATATCTGTTCCACGACCTGCCATATTGGTAGCAATTGTAACGGTACCTGGCTTACCAGCTTCAGTAACAACTTCAGCTTCTTTTTGATGCAACTTTGCATTAAGAACCTGATGAGGAAGCTTTTTCATTTTCAACATTCTGGAAAGAAGTTCTGATACTTCTACCGAAGTTGTTCCAACTAAAATTGGCCTACCTAAAGCTCTTTGATTTTCAACCTCTGAAATAATTGCTTGATACTTTTCTCTTCCCGTTTTATAAACTAAATCATTTTGATCTTTTCTGATTACAGGTTTATTTGTTGGTACAACAACTACGTCCAACTCATAAATATCCCATAGTTCTTTTGCCTCTGTTTCCGCTGTTCCAGTCATACCAGCTAATTTGTGATACATTCTGAAATAGTTTTGCAAAGTAATCGTTGCGTATGTCTGAGAAGCAGCTTCAACTTTAACATTTTCTTTTGCTTCAATAGCTTGATGAAGACCGTCCGAATATCTTCTACCTTCCATTACCCTACCAGTCTGCTCATCAACAATTTTAACTTTGTTGTCCATTAAAACATACTCAATGTCCTTTTCAAACAAAGCATATGCTTTCAACAGTTGATTCATTGAGTGAATACGTTCGGCTTTAATCGTGTAATCAGACATCATCTCGTCTTTCAGTTTGATTCTCTCATCTGAGACATCAGTCTTTTGTTCAATGTCAGCGATTTTCTCACCGATGTCTGGTAGTATATAAAATTCAGGATCATTTTGGCCAGAAATAAGATCTATTCCTTTTTCAGTTAAATCAATTGTGTTGTTTTTTTCATCAATTACAAAGAATAATACTTCATCAGCCTTAGGCATTTCTTTAGAGTTATCTTGAAGATGAAAATTCTCTGTTTTTTGTAATAAAATTTTATTTCCTGGTTCACTTAAATATTTAATAAGAGCTTTATTCTTAGGTAAACCTCTAAAGGCTCTGAATAGTGACAAACAACCTTCATCCATAAGAACTTTTTGTTCTTTTTTGTCAATTCCTTCTTGATTGGATTTAGCTATTTTAGTTTTAGCTTCATTAAGTAATCCATTAATCAATTTCCTTTGATTATCGACTAGTCTTTCAACTTTAGGCTTTAATGCAACATACTCTTGTTCATCACCTTTAGGAACTGGACCAGATATAATTAATGGTGTTCTAGCATCATCAATCAATACAGAATCAACCTCATCAATAATTGCAAAATGATGTTTTCTCTGGACCATGCCTTCAGGATCTGAAACCATATTGTCTCTTAAATAATCAAAGCCAAATTCATTGTTAGTACCAAATGTTATGTCTGCATTATATGCAGCTTTTCTTTCAGGTGAATGTGGTGAGTATAGATCAATACAATCAACTGTTAAACCATGAAATTGATACAATGGTCCCATCCATAGTGCATCACGTCTTGCTAAATAGTCGTTAACTGTAATAACATGAACACCTTTACCTGCTAAGGCATTTAAATAAACTGGAAGTGTAGCTACTAATGTTTTACCTTCTCCGGTCATCATCTCTGCAACTTTACCCTTGTGTAAAGCAGCTCCTCCCATCAATTGTACATCATAATGAATCATTGCCCAATCTATGGCAGAGCCAGCTGCATCCCATTGATTAACCCACTCTGCTGAATCTTCTTTTATTGAAATGTTTGCAAATTTTGATGATAACTCAATATCATACTCGTTTGCCTTAACGTTAAGTTTACCGTTATTTGTCCACCTTCTTGCTGTTTCTTTAACCACAGCAAATGCTTTTGGCATAATTTGTAGTAAAACTTCCTCAATTAATTCATCCTCACTTTTTTCAAGTTCTTCAATTTTTATGAAAATTGCTTCCTTTTCAGCAATAGATAATTTAGAAGATTTTGCTTCTTTTGAAAGAGAATTGATTTCTTCATGAATAGATGAAGTCGCATCTGCAATTTGCTTTTTAAATATTGATGTTTGACCACGAAGCTCGTCATCATTTAGTTTTTCAATATTAATAAGTTCATTGTTTACTTCATCAGCAATTGGAGCTAACTCCTTTAAGTCATTTTTGGACTTATCGCCAAAAAGCTTTTTTAATAGTACGTCAAACATTTATTTTGTTTTGAGACAACAAAAATAGCTGAATAGTTGGATACTAAAAACAAGTTTGTGTTAAAAAAATAGAAGAAAAAATTGGTGATTATGAATTGATGTATTTAGTTATCAATCAATATTCATCTTCATTAAAAAAGAAATCTTCTTTAGTCGGATAATCAGGCCAAATTTCTTCAATTGTATCATAAACTTCGCCTTCATCTTCAAGAGCTTGGAGATTTTCAACCACTTCAAGAGGTGCACCAGTTCGCATAGCAAAGTCAATTAATTCGTCTTTTGAAGCAGGCCAAGGGGCATCTTCTAGGTATGAGGCTAATTCTAAAGTCCAGTACATCAGTTATATTGTTAACAATTCAAGTTGCCGCAAAAGTAATTTTTTTCCTGCATCTACCAAGGAAAATTAAAAAAATTAACTATTTAATAGTATTAAAATTATTTTTTAGTTGGTATCCAAGGTTGTTCTTGAATGTTATTTTGAAACAAAATATGTCTCGATAATGCGAAGAAATAATCAGATAATCTATTCAGGTATTTAATAATTATTGGATTAACAGGTAAAGATTCGCCTAATTCAATAATTAAACGTTCTGCCCTTCTGCAAACACATCTCGACAAATGACAATAAGAAGAAAGAAAGTGACCACCAGGTAAAATAAAATTTTTCATCGGAGCCAAATCCATATCCATTTCGTCAATAGCATTTTCTAAGAATGAGATAGAAGATTCTGTAACATTAGGCAATTTGCTAATTAATTTTTCATCTCCATTTGAAGCTAAATGGGAACCAAGAATAAATAAAGTATCTTGAATTGAAAGTAACTGCTCTTTTTGATTTGAATTCGTAAGATGATCTTTTACCAATCCACACCAAGAATTTAACTCATCAACTGTTCCATAAGCTTGAATGCTCATATGGTGTTTTTTTACTCTTTCTCCTCCAAACAAAGAAGTTTCACCAAGATCACCTGATTTAGTATAAATTTTCATATTTCTATATTATCATATTGAATACTAACGTTATTTAAAACGTTGTAAATTTCTTCAGCAGTTTCTAAAGTAACTAATTGTGTTCTTACAGGTTTAAAGTTTTGTATGCCTTTAAAATAATTAGCATAATGCCTTCTCATTTCTAACAATCCCAATCTTTCCCCTTTCCATCTGATACTGAAATCTAAATGCTCTTTAACAACTTTAAGTCTTTCTTCAATTGAAGGACTTTCTAAGATTTCTTTTGTTTTAATGAAATGCTTAACCTGGTTGAAAAACCAAGGATTACCAATAGACGCTCTTCCTATCATAACTCCATCAACACCATATCTATTCTTGTACTCAACTGCTTTTTGAGGTGTATTTATATCCCCATTACCAAAAACAGGAATATGCATTCTTGTGTTGTTTTTAACATCCCCAATTAAAGACCAATCTGCATCACCTTTGTACATTTGAGCTCTTGTTCTTCCGTGAATTGATATGGCCTTGATACCAACATCTTGCAACCGCTCTGCTGTTTCTACAATATATTTTGAGCTATCGTCCCAACCCAACCTTGTCTTTACAGTTACGGGTAAATTTGTAGAATTGACAATTTCTTTTGTCATCTCAACCATTTTTGGAATATCCTGAAGTATACCTGCGCCAGCACCTTTGCATGCCACTTTCTTAACAGGGCATCCATAATTAATGTCGATGATATCAGGATTTACCGCTTCACACATTGATGCGGCTTGTTTCATTGATTCAATATCAGAGCCAAATATTTGAATCCCAACAGGACGTTCATATTCAAAAATATCAAGTTTCTTAACACTTTTAACAGCATCACGAATTAATCCTTCAGAGGATATAAACTCAGTATACATTACATCTGCCCCATACTTTTTACATAAAGCTCTAAATGGAGGATCACTAACATCTTCCATAGGAGCAAGTAATAATGGGAAATCAGAAAGTTCTATGTCGCCAATTTTTATCATTAACTTGTAATGTCGGCAAAGTTACTTGTTTAATAGTAATTCATATCTTTCGTTCATGAAAAATAATTTTTCAAATTTGTCAGCAAGGCCACTAGGGATGTTCTTACTACTGCTCCTGACAGTTTTTATTTCAAATTTTATTTTTTTACTTGTTTCTGAAATAGGCTTGAATTATTTATGGTCTATAAACATTAAAACTTTGGCCGAAGATGTTGTAAGTCAAAACTTCAACTATGTAAACGCTCTTAAATTCGTAGGGCTAATAGACCAAGTCGGAACCTTTTTAATACCGGCAATTGTTCTAATAAAGTTAAACACTCCACTTTCATTTCTAACAACTAAACCATCCATTAAAGATGTATATATGATTGGTTATTCATTTATAATTTTACTGGCTTGCACTAACTTACTAACTCTATTTTCTCATAATATCGATTTGCCTTTTGTTTCAGAAAATTGGAAGGCTTATTTCAGGTCACAACAGTTAATGCAAGAAACCATACAAGCTAATTTCATTGGAAACTCGTTAGGAAGCTTATTGATAAACATATGTATTATGGCAATAACTCCTGCAATTTGTGAGGAGTTGTTCTTTAGAGGAGTTCTACAACGTATTCTTATAAAGTGGAGCAATAATAATTTTGCGGGAATACTCTTTAGCTCAGTAATTTTCGGAATACTTCACCTTCAAATTGAAAACTTTTTAGCTATTGTTTTTGCCAGCGTACTATTTGGCTATTTGTATAACATCAAAAGAAATATTATTTATTGCATGTTAATACATTTTTGCTTCAACACATTTTCATTAATTACAATGCAACTAATAAATAATGAAATCTGTAGTGAAGAATTTCTGACGAAAATTATAAACTATGGAGTTTCTCCCTTAGGTATATTTATAGGAATTGTGTGGATCTACAAGTACGTTAAAAGAATATAATTATTTCTCCTTATTAACAGAGTATACAACTTTGAAAGCTTCTGCTTCTTTAAGTTCATCATGAACTTTTCTTACAACACGCATCTCCGTTTTTTGATCTACCTTAAAAACGTTAAAAAATCTATTGTTCCAAACCTGAGAAAACTCTGGATTCTTTTTTAGTTTAACTAAATAATCTTTAATCTCTGAGTAATCGTTTACTAAATCATCATCCAACTGAACTCTAAAATCATCTTTTGTTCCAGGTACTCTTCCAATCCAAAAATAAGCTGCTTTTATATTTTTCTCTAAATCAATAGTTGATTTTATTGCAACTTTATCAATTTCTAACTTGTTGGATTCCTTTTCTTTAAATACGGTGGTAACCATAAAGAAAAACAAAAGCATGAAAACAATATCAGGAAGTGCAGCAGTTGAAATTGCTGGATCTTTTCTTTTTTTACCTTTTGAAAATTTTGACATCTATCTAGCTTTATTGAACTGATCTATTTTTTTCTTTCATGATCTTTTTAGGATACACTTGTCGAATAGCAATAATTTTTTCTTTATCTGATTCTACTTTATCATTTAACTTAGAAAAAGGTATACCAAATTTCTCAATGCTGTATTCGTTTCTTAACTCATTTAAACCTTGCATGATTTGATCTAATACTTTCATGTAGGTAATATATTTTGTTGAGTTATCCATTTGAATTGAGACTGTAGCATTAGCTGGTAAAACATAAAACTCGCCTTTGTTTCCAGACTGAATAAGCGCATTACATGCATTTAACCTTCTTGTCCAAATGCCTTCGTCAATTTTATAAACAGCTGCATCGGGATAGGCTGCTAAAGCAATTTGTAAATTTGACAATCTCTTTTTACACCTTTCAATAGTTACAAGAGTATCGTAATTAGGTTGATTTGGTGTGCCTTCTGGATGAACATAAAACTCTTTAACAGCTTCTTTTATGTCAGACATTTCAGCAAACTCTCCTTCAATTCCAATTTTATCGTTTTTATTGGCCATGATTTGAAGAACATTTCTTTCGTTTAATAAAAACTCTACTTCACTTTTTTGTGGTAAACGCTCCTCTTGAACTTGAGGAAGATTCATAGTAGTTGTTATCAAAAAGAAAATAAGAAGCAGAAAAGCAATATCTGCCATCGAACCAGCATTTATTTCTTCTATCTCTCTCTTAGCCATATTATTTTCTAAAGTATTTGAAAAATGGGCTTCCAACCCAACCTATGATAGCAACAAGAATTAAAATACCAGTTGCATTTATTGATGCACTAGCCAATTTCCAATCTTGATTTCCTTCAGCATCACCAGAGAAAGTGTAGACTAAGAACATAAATAATGTAAAAATACCTACGCCAGCTAATATTCGTAATGCTTTTGCTTTATCAATAATAATCAAATAGATAAAAGCACCTAAAACTAATGCTGCTCCCAAATAAATCATCGCTAAAGAAAAGTTTATTAGCATGGATACATCAGACCAAAGTGTTTCTTCTTTTTCTTTAGCAATCTCCGCAGTTCTTTCCGAAAGAAAACTATTCAGTTGCATTTGATCCATTTCATCTGCTAAACCTTTTTCTATTGCTTCAGTAATAGCCCATTGTCTTTGTTGCTCGTAACTTAATTCTTTGGGATTTTCATCGCCCATGACCCAGACAGTAAATAGAACTCCGAAGAATATAATTAGACCAACTAAAATCTTTATGACTAAACTTTGTGTTTTTGTTTCCATAATTAAATAATTAGGGATTATTATTTAGAACTTAATTCGTGCTTAACTAATACGTCAATAAGAGATATAGAAGCATCTTCCATTTGATTAACTAAAGAATCTATTTTTGAGACAATGTAGTTGTAGAATACTTGTAGAATAATTGCAACTATAAGACCAGATACTGTTGTAATTAAGGCTACCTTAATACCACCAGCTAATTCATCTGGTTTTGCTTCTCCTTTAAGCTCGATAATATCAAATGCTTGAATCATACCGATTACTGTTCCCATAAATCCTAGCATTGGAGCTAAGGCAATAAATAAACCAATCCAAGAAAGCCCTCTTTCCAAAAGCCCCATTTGAACACCACCATATGCGATAACAGATTTCTCTACCATTTCAACACCTTCAGAACTTCTTTCTAAACCTTGGTAAAAAATACTTGCAACTGGACCTCTGGTATTTCTACAAACTTCTTTTGCTGCATCAACACCACCGCTAGAAAGAGCATTTTCAATGTCTTTAAGTAATTTCTTACTGTTTGTAGTGGCAAGGTTTAAGTAAATTATTCTTTCAATAGATAAAGCAAGTCCAAGAATTAATGCAATAATAACAAATGACATAAACAATGGTCCACCCTCAATAAATTTTAGTTTTAAGGCTTGTGATACAGATACGTCTTCGTCAGCTGTAGTTACGTTTTCGATAACAGCTGCTTCTTCTTCAACTTGAGGCACTTCTTCAACAACTTCTTCCACGACAGCAGCAGATGTGTCAACCATTTCAACGGCTGTTTCTTCAGTTGAACTTGAATCTTCTTGTGCATTAAAAGGATTAGCAGCAAATATCATGGTTGTTAATCCGAATAAAATGAATGTTTTTTTCATAATAGAATGATTGATTTTTTCTTTTATTATTTAGGTGTTTTGTGTTTTAAACTTTAGTAAAGCGGTGGCCAAATTACAAAAAAAATATAGCTCCATTTACTTTTCTGATTTATTCTTTCAAAATTCATGCATCTAATGTACTTATTTCTCCTGATAATGGATTTAAAATCATTTTAGAAATTTCTTTTACATTATTGTGTTTTTTAAGCAGTAACATCGATTTGGCAATTAATGATTCAAAAGTCATGTCTTCAGCTCCTAGTACACCGACACTTTCTAACTGCCTTCCAGTTTCATACTTTTTCTGATCAACTCTACCCGCAATACATTGGCTTAAGTTAATTATGATTTTACCATTTTTAATTTGACTTTTTATAAGATTTATTAATTGTTCATTTAGTGGCAAATTGCCTGCTCCGTAGGTCAATAATATTAAAATCTTAATTTTTGGATTATTGAACTGGTGAATTAAATGATCAATGGTAATTCCCGGAAAGAAAACAATAGTTGAAACAGCGGCTTTGAATCCAGAAAAATATTCGACTTCTTTTTCTATTGGTCTTAAAAGGTTTGACAAACTGTAGTTAATATTTATTCCTGCCTCAGCTAATGGTGGATAATTGAATGATTTGAAGGCATCAAAATGTTCGGAGCTTATTTTGGTTGTTCTGTTAGCCCTATACAATTGATATTCAAAATAAATAGCAACCTCTTGGACAACAGGCTTACCGTTTTTTTTGTCAGCAGCAATTTCAATTGCAGTTATGAGATTTTCCTTACCGTCAGTTCTGACTGTCCCAATGGGCAATTGTGAACCAGTAAAAATAATTGGTTTATTTAAATTTGTAAACATAAAACTTAACGCACTTGCTGTAAACGACATGGTATCTGTGCCATGCAAAACTACAAAGCCATCATAATCATAGTACTTTTCCCAAATTTGATCTCCAATTTTCTCCCAAATTTCCGTATTTACATTTGATGAATCAATTGGCTCATCAAATGAAATAGCGTCAATTTCACATTTGATTTTATTTAGTTCAGGGACTTCCTCTTTAATTTGACTAAAATCAAAAGGCTTGAGCATATTGTTTTCAGGGTCATTAATCATTCCGATTGTTCCTCCCGTGTAAACCATTAATATTTTTGGCAATTGTTTCACCATGATGCAAATATTGGAAAAAGTACCAACAACCCATCAATTATAAATAGATAATAATATTCATTAGAAGTATAAAATGTAGGGATTAAAACAAGATTAACTAAAATTAGGTAAACTAACATTTCTAGATTTCCATCAATAAAAAAGGAAACCATGTTTAAACAAACTAAAATAATGGATAATAAAACAGAAATGTTTTTCCCTAACAAAATCGGTATTGTTAGCATACTTTTCGAATCTCCATTAATATCTCTAATGTCAAACGGTATAGTTATGGCAACAATAAAAACAAATATAAAAAGAACATTAACCCAATCTAAATCATTACTTTTTATAGAAATCTGAGGCAACACAGAACAAACCCAAGACCAACATAAGGAAATAACAAAAATTTTAATGAGAGGGAAAGCCCTTAAATCTTTTAATAAAGAGGTTTTTTTTTTATAAAATAGAACAACCAGAAAAAACGGAATTGATAATAATATTTGACTTAAATTAAAAATAAGTAATGAAAGAATAAACGAAATAAAAAAACTAGACCATTTAATTATGCCAATAGTTGATTTATTATTTTCAACCCAATAAGACTGAATGGGCCTTAATTTATTTATGTTGAAGGAACCTGAGTACTGAACTGAATACCCAAAAAGAGTAGCAAAAAAAATCAAGAAAGTGTAAGTAATATTACATTCAATATCTAATATTTTACAATTACCCAAAAACAATCCAACTGCACCCAATGAAATCCAAATGTGTGAAAAAATCAAAAAATTTAGCCCTTTTTTAATCATCTATTTACTGCATGTTGATTTGAATTAAAATAACTGCGATTACCCCTATTAAACTCCCTCTGAATGTTGACTTACTAATTTTACTTTTCTTTTCTTTAGCATATCCGTGATTAAAACTTTCGTTTAAAACTTGCTCCTCTGTTTGATTTTTTTTATCGGAAAAAACAATCCTGTTGTTACCAAAAATAGAGGAACTTATCAGTGGAGTTGTTAAAGATATTAAACCTGCTGGGTGATTAAAAAATCCTTTTTGGTAAGACGCATCATTAAAGTTATAGGTATCAATTAATCCAATAGAAATCCCCAATAAAAGAGAAATCAAAAAAGGGTTTTTTGCTGAGTAATAATATTTAGCTTTTGTTCTTCCTTTAACATATTGCTCCATTTCTTTCATTTCCATAAAATTACCAATTGAAGGGTCATATTTATACATGAACTTTTTTTCTAAATCATTTTGATTAATCGATAGTATTTGATCATTGTTAAATGACTTATAAGTATATTTAAACTGTTTGTTTTTAGGTTTTAATACTGTTGTAATCCATTGATTTTGATCAACAATATTAACTTGAAGTGTATCGCCATTAAGAAAATGAATTACTGACATATCAACGTCTTTAATTTGTGTGAATGCTGAATTTGATAATAGACAGCAAATAAACAATACAATTGTTCTATTGAGCATTCTGATCATATGAGTTTAAAATAAATATAAACAAATCATTAACAAATATTTATTCTGAATAGTAGATTAATATATTTGCGCCAGTTTAATAATATATTGTATATGAATACTCATTCTTTTGAAAATAGACACATTGGCATCCAAGAAAAAGACGTCAAAACAATGTTAGACGAAATCAACGCTTCTTCAATTGAAGAATTAATTGATCAAACTATTCCTAAAGCTATAAGGCTTAAAGAAGAATTAAACGTTGGTGATTCTGTAAGTGAATTTGATTACCTAAGTAATTTAAAATCAATAGCCAGTAAAAATAAAAATTTCGACAACTATATTGGCCAAGGTTATTACGGAACAATTACCCCTTCAGTTATCCAACGAAACATTCTTTGCAACCCGGGTTGGTACACTGCCTACACTCCCTACCAAGCAGAAATTGCTCAAGGCCGCCTAGAAGCATTATTGAATTTTCAAACTGTAATCACTGAGTTAACAGGTATGGAGATTGCAAATGCTTCACTATTAGATGAAGCAACTGCTGCTGCTGAATCCATGTTGATGTTTTTTCACATGAGATCAAGAGCTCAGGTAAAAGCTAATGCAAATAAGTTTTTCATTTCAGAAAAGGTTTTTAAACAAAACTTAAACGTAATGATTGCAAGAGCAGAGCCTCTTGATATTGAAATTGTACTTGGAGATCCATCAAAATTTGAATTAACTGATGAATTTTTTGGCTCCATTGTTCAATACCCTAACTCTTTTGGAGAAGTAGAAGATTATTCTTCATGGGCTTCCAAATCTCATGAAATTAATCTACCTGTTTCTGTTATTGCAGTCATAATGAGTCTTGTTCTATTGCCAAGCCCAGGAAGTTGGGGG
>JBELEU010000011.1:0-25509 GCA_042093455.1 Crocinitomicaceae bacterium
TCTGCTGCTGCAGCAGTATATGCACTATCAAGGCCAGAAACTCTCATCAAGGCACCACCTTTATTTCCACACCATACGAAATTACCATCTTTAGAAAATTCAAAGCTTTGCATATCTGAACTACTAAAAGATGAGTTTACAAATAACTTCCACCACTCAGGAGAAGTAGTAAAACGCATCATATCTCTTGTAAAGTATGTACTTACATCACCTTGGGTAACATATAAAGATTGAACATAATCTGGAACCATGATTGTATCCTGAGGAATTGGATTATAGTAGTAAGTCTCACCACTATCAACAACCGTAAAGTTCGGAAGTGTCGTGTCAGATGTAAGAACAATAGAATCCCAAGTTACTGTAAGGTTTTGAGTTAAAGTATATTCTAAAGGAATGCTGAATGATTCACTGAAGTATGTTATTACTTCTCCAATATCCATCCCAGAATCTCCACTATCCAACATAGGAATATATTGAATAGAATCTTGTGTATTTAAATCCATAGGATCTTCGAATAATCTTAATGCAGTATAAAATGCACCGCAATTTAAACCTACAGTTCCAGAACATGGAGCAGCAACTTGTTGCCAATTGAGTCCTTTATCGTTTGATCTACTTACACTACCACTGTACACTGAAGCAATCATAGCTTCGTTATCTAAATAAGAAATTTCACATTCAAAACCATCACCACCCATAACTTCTTGAAATTCAAGATTTCCAGGAACAACATTGTCGTTGTACTGAGTTCCATTGTCTTGAGATCCTCCCATTACTGATCCATCACCACCGTAAGCCATTGCATAGAATTGTGTTACGTTATAGCCTTTATTGAAAACCGATCCAAATGCTCCTGTTCTTTTTTGTATACCACCATCATTACCAACAATCATATTGTACTGGTCATCAAACAAAAGTCTGTGATTGTCAGCATGAATGTAATAAGGATTATTAGGTGGCAAAGCCCAATTTGAAATTGAATACCATTGACCGTTGTCACAATCTGCATCATTTGTTTGCATCCATTCCCACAAGTCAATACCACCAATAACGCAACCATTTCCATAAGGGTATGAAATAACTACAAGGTCGTAATTTCCTTGGCCGCTTCTTGATGTAAGAGGAGTGAAACCAGTAGTTGAGGATGGTCCGATTTGACACCAGTTGTCACCACCATCTATCGATCTAAACACACCTTTAAGAGTACCATTTGTTGATGAAAAAAGAGCAAACAAAGTATATTTACCATCAGGATTAAGAGAATCTGAAATAGCGTATTCAGCTCTACCAACACCAAAACCAATTAATTGACCGTTGTCATGCAAGTCAATAAACGTATTACCTCCGTCTTTTGAAAGAAATGTTCTTTTACCACTTTGAGTAATATCCAGAACTATTGTTTGTCCGTCTTTAGAAACTTTCACATCACCAATTGATCCGGAAGATGATAAACCACTTACAGAAACAGGATTTGAAAAATTAACCATTTTCTTTAATCCAAATCCTAATCCAGCAAAATACAATGTGTTTTGCTGTGATTGATCTAATTGTAATTTATTTACATCTAAACCGCTAGTTGAAGGAACTTGTTGGAAATTGAAATTACTAAGATTCATACTATACCAAATTCCATCTCCGTCAGAAATACCAGAACCTTCCCCGCTAAGACCTCCTTCAAATTGTTTTCCACCAGTTGCTACATACAAGGCTCCACTTTTTGAAACTGCAATAGATGAAATACCTATTGATCCAACACCTGATGCTGCAGATGAAACAGCATCATCAAACTCTTGCACTCTTGTCCACTGACTACCGGCATTGTAAGAAACAAACAAACCACCAGTGACGCTTCCTGCAAACATGGTGTTATTGTTATTAGGATCTATAGCGACAGCTCTAGTTCTTCCACCAACGTTATCAGGACCTTCTTCAACAAAACTTAAATTGGTTGATTTAGCTGTCATCAATTGCAAAACTTCCTGCTTTGCAAGCGCCAGTTTAGAAGTTTCAATCTTACCTGTTATTGCATCTTTGTATATGCTATTGTAAAAACCTGCTGCATCATTCCATGAATTGGCCTCTTCAAAAGAAGCTAAAGTTTTAGGGTTGTATTTTCTGGAAGATTTTGAAGTATCGACATCAGTTTTATTAACTAAAGAAATAACCGTTGCAATTGCAGCAGTTGAAAGTATTGTTAAGAGTATGTTTCTTTTCATGTGTACTTTTAGTAATTAATATTTCTATCAAATTTACAAATTAATAAATTACGAAAGAAATTGTTAATAGAATTTAATTAATGTTAAACACTAAAATAAATGTTTTTCAGCATGATAACTTGACCTAACCAGTGGTCCACTTTCAACAAATCTGAATCCCATTTCTAATCCAATTTTTTCGTATTTAGCAAAAACTTCAGGTTTGATGAATTCTGAAATAACAGCATGTTTAGGGGTTGGCTGAAGATATTGACCTATTGTTAGTATGTCAACCTTTACAGATCTAAGATCTTCCATTGTCTCTAAAACTTCTTCATTTGACTCACCAAGACCTAGCATTAAACCAGATTTAGTTTTCATTCCACCTTGTTTTAATCGTAACAATAGCTCCAAACTTCTATCGTACTTCGCTTGAACTCTAATTGCCTTTGTTAATCTTCTGACTGTCTCGATATTATGAGACACAATTTCGGGAGCAACATCAATAATTTTTTGAAGGTTTTCCCATTTTCCTGCAAAATCAGGAATTAATGTCTCAAGTGTTGTACCAGGTGACTTTCTTCTAATGGATTTAACTGTTTTCACCCATGTGTCTGCACCTCCATCTGACAAATCATCACGATCAACTGATGTGATCACTGCATGTTTTACATCCATGAGCTTTACGGAATTTGCAACTCTAGCAGGCTCAAACAAATCAACCTCATCTGGTTTTCCAGTATTGACAGCACAAAAACCACAAGATCTTGTGCATATATTACCTAAAATCATAAATGTCGCAGTTCCTGCACTCCAACATTCACCCATGTTAGGGCAATTACCACTTTCACAGATTGTATGAAGTTTGTGTTCGCTAACCAAACCCCTAACCTTTTTGTATTCCTCTCCAGTAGGGAGCTTAACTTTTAACCAATTTGGTTTTTTTGTTTTAACTGTCTGCATTAATAAAATTTAGTTCCTATTGAAAAATTCATGTATACTGATGGGTAAAAACGTTTACTATCAATATCTGTCATTATTGTTATTTTCTGTCTGTAAGCATCAATGGCAAACCCTAATTCAAGAGCATTTATCACTTCTCTTTCAGTTCCATACTCAAACTCTAACCCTACCTTGAAATATAAACCTGCATAAAGTCTCGATTCAATCAAGCCTGAACTCCATGGCCCTCTGCCATAAATGTTGTAAATATTATGTTTTTCAGGATTATACTTTTCAGTTGCAACACCAACTACGTTTCCCGATTGATCGATTTTAAAAACTTCTAAATATACAGGTTTGGTTAACCCAATTGAAGGTCCAAATGACCAATTTCTTGCAATTTGAATACCCTTATGTCTAAACTTTTCATAAATAACCTTTCTAAATCCATACCCTAACCTCAAAGAATAAAGACTATTTAATTTACCAAAAACATATCTTTTGGCATTTTCATCTAAAGAACCAAATATTTTATATTCCTTTTCGTGCTTTATACCTAATAAATCAATATTAAATAAGCGTTTTGTTTTAAAGGTTTTAAATTTTGCAGAATTAATATTTACACCCATACCTTGAGAATGCAAACTTACACCGCCCCAAACCTCTTTTGTAATCCTAGCCATCATTACTTGTTCCTGGGGAATTTGCCCGTAAAAGGACATGGCGATAGAAATACCGGCTATTGAAAAATAGATTTTAAGTTTAGATACAGTAAACACAGTATCAAAAATAAACAATAAAAAAATAATTAGATGTACTTGACTAAGAAATAATCTCTATTGATTGGCTAGTTCGTCAATGACCAAAACATTTTTAGCATCATCTTGATCTAAACTGTAGGCTGGACATTGCTTTTGAACAGGTTTAAATAAAAAACATGACTGCAATGAAAAAACAAAAACTGAAATTGCTGCTATAGTAAGAAATTTTTTCATGACGTTTTAAATATATAATCCTAACAAATGTATTAAAAATCAAATATCTAAAATAAATTGATGAAATAATAATTTTATTTTGATGTTTATACACTAGTATTGTTGATAATACATTTCCAAATGAAGAGCCTTGATGAAATAACTAATTTAATTAATAACGATTGGAAAGAAATATTTGAAAAAGAATACAACAAAATCTACTTTAAAAATATTTTAAAAAAAATAAATGAAGATTATTCTTCAAAAATTGTTTTCCCAAATAAAAATCAAATTTTCAAAGCATTCAAAAACACTTCTTTTTCTGACATTAAGATTTTGATTTTAGGACAAGACCCCTATCACAGTATTGACCAAGCCAATGGACTTTGTTTTTCAGTCAATAAAAAAACACTTATACCCCCATCACTAAAAAATATTTTTAAAGAACTATCAGAGGATATTAATTGCAGGACAAATCATGGAGATTTAACATCCTGGACAAAACAGGGTGTATTTCTTTTAAACACATCTTTAACTGTTGTTCAGGGAAAGCCTGGATCTCATTCAAACATTGGGTGGGAAACATTTACAGACACTATTATTGAGCAACTATCCATAAAAAAACAAAATATAGTTTTTATTTTATGGGGGAATCACGCCATTAAAAAAGAAAAGCTAATAACAACCAATAACCATCTAATCTTAAAATGTCCTCACCCTTCTCCATTGTCAGCTTACAGGGGTTTCTTTGGCTCAAAACATTTTAGTAAGGCTAACTATTACTTACAAAAGAATAATATTGAACCAATAAAATGGGAAATAATATAATGTCTAAATTAAAAATATATCTAGTTTTTTTTTCAGCTTTATTGAGTCATTTAGCTTCCAGTCAAAAACAAATGGAAACCTATTTAAATGGTGAATTAATCAAAAAGAAGGAAATAAATCGCTCAATTGATGTAAATGAATTAATCAACAAAGAATGGATCAAACTAATAAATGATGGTTTTTTGTTTTCTTCAGTAGATAGTACATTAAAGGACTCTTCAAGATTTTTGATATTCATAAGCACAGGAAAGAAAATTCAATTAAAAAACTATGTAATTGATTATGATTCCAATCAAATATTAAAATTTGGTGACTTCAAGTTCAACAACTTAAACAAGTTTAACCATGATAAATTAAAAAATACAATAAACGAAATACTTGATTATCTGAATCAAAACGGATATCCATTTGCAAGAATCAATTTAAAAAATAGTTCAATTAACACTTCTGAAATTTCAATTAATTTCACAATAAATGAAGGACCTTTTGTAAGGTTTGACTCCATTTATTGTAGTGGATTAAAAAACAAAGAAAAAACTCTGGTAAAAAAAATAATTGGATTAAAACATGGCGACCCTTTTAATCTTAATAAGATAAAAGAAGTAAGCAAAACAATTAATTCGATTAATTACATCCAACAAATAAAACCATGCGAATATGAATTTATCAATAATAAGGTAAACCTGTATACATACAATAAAGTTAAAAACACCAATTTAATTAATGGAATTATTGGTATTCAGCCTGAAAACGATGGACAAATTAAACTTACTGGGAATGCTAAAATAGACTTATTTAACTCCATCAATAAAGGAGAAGAATTCCATTTAAATTGGAGGAGAATGTTTAATGCATCACAATTATTATCTTCAAGCATAGAAATACCCTTTCTATTTGGAAGCAATTTAAATTTCAACGGTTTGATTGAGATGTTTAAGAAAGATACTTCATTTTTCAATCTTGAAAGTAAAATTGGATTAGATTACTTAATTAATCCAATAGAAAAAGTTGGAGTATTTGGAAGCACTATTTCATCTATTAACCTTGTTGAGAACAGCAATTACTCATCAACAAAAACAAATGATTTTGGAATTTCTTTAGATTTTTCAAGAACGAACAGTTTGTTTAATCCAACATCTGGATACCAGTTGCAAGTTGAAGGTAAAGTAGGCTTTAAAAAAACAATTTACAATTCAAATTCGAACACCTCATCCGAAACTACTCCAAACTATAATTTTAAGGGTAACATTTCAAAATACATACCTATTGGCAAAAGAAAAACCATTAAATTATCAAATCAATTTGGATCTATTTTAAATGAAAACTTATTTGAAAACGAACTTTATCGAATAGGGGGCTACCAAACAATAAGAGGTTTTGACGAAGAAAGCTTATGGGTAAGCTCATTTAGTATTTCCACAATTGAAATTAGATACTTACTTGAAGAACGATCAAATGTGTTTATTTTTGGTGATGCAGCATGGTCTGAAAAGAAAATCACAAATTATTACGAAAACAATTGGCATTTTGGAATTGGAAGTGGAATAAGCTTTCAAACCCAAAACGGGTTACTTACTTTGATATATTCACTTGGAAAAACACAAACAGAACCCTTTTTATTTCGAACTGGGAAAATTCACATTGGGTTTACCAGTTTCTTTTAAACAAAAAATGTTTTAGGTATTCATGAATTGGATATTGCAAAAGTAAATCATACTTTTGCCAAAAAATTTACAATAAACAATGAGTGAAACTACACAACTACCATATAAAGTTAAAGATATATCTTTAGCTGATTGGGGAAGAAAAGAAATGATGCTTGCCGAAGCAGAAATGCCTGGATTAATGTCATTGAGAGAAGAATACAAAGACTCACAACCTTTAAAAGGTGCAAGAATTGCTGGATGTCTTCACATGACTATTCAAACAGCAATTTTAATAGAAACTTTAACCGCATTAGGTGCAGAAGTAACTTGGTCTTCTTGTAATATTTTCTCAACACAGGATCACGCAGCAGCTGCTATCGCGAAATCAGGTGTTCCAGTATATGCTTGGAAAGGGATGAATGATGAAGAATTTGATTGGTGTATAGAACAAACTTTATTTGCATTTAAAGACAATCAACCTTTAAATATGATACTAGATGATGGTGGTGACTTAACCAATATGGTTTTTGACAACTATCCTGAACTTGCTGCAAACATTAAAGGTCTTTCAGAAGAAACTACTACAGGTGTACACAGACTTTACGAAAGAATGAAAAATGGAACATTACTAATGCCTGCAATCAATGTTAATGATTCTGTAACAAAATCTAAGTTTGATAATAAATACGGATGTAAAGAATCTCTTGTTGATGCAATAAGAAGAGCAACTGATACAATGATGGCTGGTAAAGTAGCTGTTGTCGCTGGATACGGAGACGTAGGTAAAGGTTCTGCTGCTTCACTTAGAGGTGCTGGTGCAAGAGTAATCGTTACCGAAATTGATCCTATTTGTGCTCTTCAGGCTGCAATGGATGGATTTGCTGTTAAGAAAATGGAAAGTGCAGTGTCAGAAGCTGATATAGTTGTTACTACAACTGGAAATAAAGATATAGTTGTTGGAAAACATTTTGAAAAAATGAAAGACAAAACTATCGTTTGTAACATTGGTCATTTTGACAATGAAATTGACGTTTCTTGGTTAGATACTAATCATGGTAATACTAAAAACACTATCAAACCCCAAGTTGACATGTACAATGTTAATGGGAACGACATTATTCTACTTGCTGAAGGAAGATTAGTAAATTTAGGATGTGCTACAGGGCACCCTTCATTTGTTATGAGTAATTCATTCACAAACCAAACTCTAGCACAAATAGAGCTATGGAATAATAGTGATAATTACGAAAATGATGTATACATGCTTCCTAAGCATTTAGATGAGAAAGTTGCTTTCTTGCACCTGGCTAAAATCGGTGTTGAATTAGACGAACTTTCTAAAGATCAAGCTAGCTATATTGGTGTTGAAGTTAATGGACCATACAAACCGGAACATTACAGATATTAATATATAATATGATTTATTAAATTAGAGCCCTCTAAAAGAGGGCTTTTTTTATGAAATTTATTCATCGTTTAAAATATTTCCTTGTTGGCTTTGGCATTGGGTTAATAGCCGTATTCTTTTTCTTCAAAGATAGAGGTTGGGATTGGCTTCCTGGAAACAGAGTTACTAAATTCATCCTTACCAACCCCATGGAAATTGATGAAGACTTCCTTCTTGTTTTAAACGAAAACAAAATCAAAACAGACTTATTATTTAATACAATTGAAAAAGGAAGTGTCCTATTTTCTGAAAGTGAAACTAAAGAAAGAGTTAAAAATTACAAAATAGAACTTGATACTTTTAAACTCACAATATTAGTATCATTTGAAGACTCATTATCAACAATCATAAATCTCAACAACCTAAAAAATAAACAAAATCAAAAAATAGTCAGCACACCCTTTTACCCTTCTGACAGCCTTTTTTTTAGCAAAATTCTTAAAAAGGAAATTAAGGCTAATGATTTATTTTTATGTCAATTAAAAAAGGAAGAACTAAATTATGATTCCATAATAACACATTTAAAGAATAATATATTGTTAAGGGAATTTTCAAGACCATATAAGAAACCTAATCCAATATATTTTTCAGAAATGAATTTCAATGGAAACAAAATGATCATTCACATGGAAGAAGGTAGCAAAAAAATAAGGCTAAAATCTATGGTTATAATAAATGAAAGTAATCTTGAATTTGACCATACTGAAAAGCTGATTCAAAAGCTTAAAAACATCAAATGCAATTAAACACAAAAAGTTTATTTCTTTAGGAAATTTATTACGTCAGCAGCAGATTCTTCAGGTATTTCTTCCATTGGAATATGACCTACATTGTCATAAATTTTCATTTCAACATCTCTTAAGTCTTTTTGAAAAAACATAGCATGCTTTGGCTTAATCCAATTATCCTTACTTCCCCAAAGTAGAAGTGTAGGTATTTTCAACCTACTTAACAAGTGTGTATTTTGTTTATAGTTTGAATTTGCTATTCTAGCAAAAGCATCCATATTACCTTCTCTATGAACTAAATCATAATAGCGTTCGATCATCTCATCAGTAATCTTTTTTTGATTGTAAAACACCTGTCTTATAAATCTTCTAACAACTACTTTTGGAATCAAATTGATATTGAACAATCTTCTCAAAACAGGTGTTTGAGCAATAATAAATGGCAATGGGTAATCTTTATCAGTAATATAACCGGCTGAATTAAGAAGTATCATTTTAGTGATTCTTTCTTCATGTGCCAATGCTAGTTCCCATGTCAACCAACCACCTAATGAATTACCAGCAACACTAAATGTATTGACTTTGAGAGCATCCATTAATTTAATTATGTAATCAACGAATAAATCAATACCATACTCATTGTCAATGGTAGGGCCAGTTAATCCAAAACCAGGAAGATCTAATCTGATTACTCGATATTTTTTTGAAAGAATTTCTGTCCACTTGTCAAATGTATGTAGAGAGGAAAACGTACCATGAATAAGTAGAATAACATCTCCTGCACCTTCATCCCGATAATGGATATTTATACCGTATAGTTCAATAAACTTGGAATGTTTATTAGTGTATTTACCTATTAATTGTTCTATATCCATTAAAAATCCATTAAATATAGTAAAATGAAAATATTATTATAACGGAAAATTTGTACATTTAAATAGACATGAATATTAATTTAAGGTTTACACTTATTTTTCTTTTGGCTTTTACATTAGTTTCTGCACAAAAAGAAAAAATCACAAATTCAGAAGGGTTAAACTCGTTTAAAAAAAACAACCTACAACTGGAGCTTCTTGGAAAAGGATTCTATTATTCTATGGGTTATGAAAGAAAATTTCTGCTTTCAGAAGAAGTTTCATTAGGAGCTAATATAGGATTAAGTTTATTTCCTGGGTTAACCTCATTAGAGCCCTCAACTGAAATCTTAATTCCATTTGAAATTAATGTTTCAGTTAAAAAATCACAAAATGAATTTACAATTGGAACTGGAACTACTTTTTGGAAATATCAAGTCAACTACATTCCAATAACTAATACTAATCTAAATCAGCAACCTGTAAATGCTGAACTTATCTCTGAAAACGAATGGTTTGCTCATTTATCATTTGAATATAGACTTCATGCTAAGTCAAAACCATTTTTTTATAAAGTAGGATATGTGCCTTTATTTTTTGATTTCACACCAAACTCTAAATTTTCAAAAACAATCAATTATCAAACATCAATTACAATCGGAATCGGATGGTCTTTTTAAAAAATTATAATTTATTATTAATTACTATTTCAATCAATATTCTTTTTTTGGGATGTAAAAAGCCAATTGTCGATGAAGGCATTAAAATAGGGGGATGTACAGATATTGACTCTCCTATTTTTGACAGCATTGCTGATTACGATGATGCTTCTTGCTTATATGCTTATATAAATCAATATGAAATCAGCTACTATCCTGAAGAAAACCCAAATGCAACATTGCCTTTTATTAACACTTGGGATATCACTGGAACAGGGTCTGATGCTGATCTATACCTTAGAATAATTGAATCTGATTCAACAAATTATTTTTTCTCTTCTCCTGTAATTGATAACCAATCACCAAATAGTCCTTGCTTTTGGACTTCTTCTTCAAATGAGAAGTTATTCAATAAAAAATATCATTGGGAGATATATGATCGTGACACTGGACCGCTTGACAATGATTTTATTGACTCAGGTTCTTTTAACCCAATAGCTAATGGCATAAATGGTAAAATCACAACTTTTGGGAAACACCCGCCCGAAAATAGAACACAATTGGTTTTACATTTTGAAATTCTTCCTTAGTTCTTGAGTCTTCGATAAAAAAGAATTAAAGCAAACGTTGAGAAAATAATATTTGGAAACCATACAGAAAGTAATGTATTCCACCCAATATTAACTGCTGCAACAGAAGTCATTTTCATAAAAAAGACATATACTAAACCACAACACAAACCAATTACTAAGTTTTTTCCAACCCCCTCTCTTGACTTCACAGAGGCAACTGAAATACCTATAATAGTCAATACATATGCTGCAAATGGATAAGCAGTCCTCTCATATTTACTGATATCAATATGAGCAACGTGGTTTCCTTTTTCCTCTTCTTTTTTTCTATACTGAATCAGCTCTGGAGTGGTCATAGCAAAGTTAATCTCAGCTCTCTGACCTAAATCTAAAAGATTGAATGTTAAGTTTGTATCAATTTGCTTTTCAAACCTAATGTCATCTTTTTTCTTTCCCAACTTCCTGATGAAAACGTTGTTAAGCGTCCAATGATTGGTGACACTGTCCCCAAAGGCTCTCTCAACTTGCATATCGCTCAACAGCTCCCATTCATTTTCACTTTTTTCTTTCCAATTTTCAACCCAAAGTCTTCTTACAATAGTTGAGTTTCCTAAAAACTGCCTGTAGCTTACAATTTTACCTTTTTGCAATTCCAAATGAGCATCTTTAAAATGAACATTATACTTGGTAAATTGATTTTCAAAAGCCAGCCTATTTTGGTTTGCCAAAGGGGCAACATAGTGATTCATTAGAACTGATATCACAAGTAAAAATGTAGATGCAATTATATATGGTCTAGAAAATCTCCAGAAACTTACACCACTACTTAGTATTGCAATGATTTCTGAACGCTGAGCCATAAAACTAGTAAACCATAAAACTGAAAGAAATATTATTAAAGAGGAAAAAAGGTTAGCATAGTGTATTACAAAATAGGGGTAATAATCAAATACTATTTGAAAGAAACTTAAATTATTTTCAGGGTTCATAAAATCTCTTAGCTTCTCGCTAATATCAAATATGATTGAGATACTCATTACTATAGCAATCATAAAAATATAAGTGCCAAGAAACTTTTTTATAATAAACCAATCTAACTTCTTCATCAACTATAATCTATTAACTACATTTTTAGTCATTTTATTTTTCCAGTCATAAAAATCACCTTCAATGATATGTTTTCTAGCTTCCTTCATTAACCACAAGTAAAAAGTTAAATTATGAATACTAGCAATCTGAGCCCCTAACATTTCTTTGGATATCATAAGATGTCTTAAATATGCCTTTGAATATCTTTTATCAACCGATGAAACACCATTTGGATCAATCGGGGAATGATCATTCTCCCATTTTTTATTTTTAATGTTAATAATACCTTCGGAAGTGAACAACATTCCATTTCTAGCATTTCTGGTCGGCATCACACAATCAAACATATCTACACCTAAAGCTATACATTCTAATAAATTTTGTGGAGTTCCAACGCCCATTAAGTAACGAGGCTTTTCTTCAGGTAATATATTGCATACTAGCTCTGTATGCTTGTACAACTCTTCGGCCGGTTCTCCTACAGACAGACCACCAATAGCGTTTCCAGGCATATCAAATGAAGCTATTACTTCAGCACTTTCAGTTCTTAAATCATCGTAAACACTTCCTTGTACAATTGGGAAAAGAGTTTGGTTGTAATCGTAAATGGGTGAAGTTTCATTAAACCTATCAATACACCTTTTCAACCACCTATGAGTCATATGCATTGATCTTTTCGCGTATTTGTAATCGCAAGGGTATGGTGTACATTCATCAAAAGCCATGATTATATCTGCTCCAATTCTTCTTTGAATGTCCATGACATTTTCAGGTGTAAATAAATGTAATGAACCATCAACATGTGATCTAAACTTAACTCCTTCTTCTGTAATCTTTCTACTATCAGCAAGACTGTAAACCTGGTACCCTCCAGAGTCAGTTAATATAGGTTTGTCCCAAGTATTAAATTGATGAATTCCTCCGGCACTTTCTAACACATCTAATCCTGGCCGTAAATACAAATGGTAAGTATTGCCAAGAATAATTTGTGCATTAACCTCTTCCTCCAAATCTCTTTGAGAAACAGACTTAACTGTTGCTGCAGTACCAACAGGCATAAAAATTGGAGTTTGAATAGTTCCATGATATGTTTCAACCTGACCCGCTCTTGCCTTTGAGAGAGGATCTTTTTTATTTAATGTAAAGTTCATAAATATGTGAATAACCTACTTTGTGACAAATATATAATAAGTTGGTAAAGGGTACATTTGAGATGCATTTAAGATGTAAATAAATATTATGATTAATAGCACAGAAGATATTCTCTTTTTTCTTGTGGTGACAATGTTTGTTATCCAATTGTTTTATCAATTGTATTTCTTCAGTCGCTTAACTTTTCATAAAAACACCCCTCCAAAATATATTATTCCGTTGTCTATAATAATAGCATCAAGGAATGAATACGATAATCTTAAAAAAAATCTTCCTTTATTTTTAAATCAAAAATATCCTGAATTTGAGGTGATAGTAATTAACGATAGATCATGGGACCAAAGCTCTAGCTTGTTAGAAAAACTAAAAAAAGAACATTCTAACTTAAAAATAGTTGAAATTGCAGACAACGGAACTGATCATTTCGCCAAAAAACTAGCATTAACATTAGGTATTAAAGCGTCAAAATTTGATCATTATATATTTTCTGATGCAGATTGTTATCCGAAAAGCAATTTATGGTTAAAAGAAATATCTGGTGGTTTCCAGCAAAAAAAGGAAATAATAATAGGCGGCAGTTCTTATGCAAAAAAGAAAGGGCTGTTAAATAAGTTAATACGATTTGACACTGCCCAAATTGCAATGATGTATTTGGGAATGGCTAAAGCCAAAATACCATATATGGGAGTTGGTAGAAATCTTGGCTATAATAGTACTATTTACGAAAGACTTAGGGGGTTTAAATCTCATTACCACATACCATCCGGGGACGATGATCTCTTTGTAAACGAAGGTGCAAATAAAGTTAATACTAGTGTTGTGTTTTCTAAAGAATCAATTACAGTTTCAACACCAAAAAAATCTGTAAAAGAATGGTTTAAACAAAAAAGAAGGCATCATCTGACCAACGGACATTACAAACTAAAACACAAAATTTTACTATTGTTTTACCCACTTAGTCTGTTAATGTTCTACATTTTGAGTATTTATTTAGCCTATTTAGGGATTAATAAAGATTTTATTCTTAGCCTTATTATCTCAAGAAATCTTCTTTTAATTCTTGTTTTTATTAAACCTTTTAAGAATCTATTGTGTATAGATCTTTTAATTGCTGCTCCAATTTATGAAATCATCTTACTATTTTGCTATCCAATGTTTCAGTTAACTCCGAAAAAAGCAAAAAAATGAAAGAAGTCATAAATATTGATCATCTTTCTGAAAAAGCTCAAAAAGACTACGAACTAGTTCTTAGAGCTTCTGAAGGTAAAGATCAACAAGCATTTTCGTTTCTCATGGAAAGGTATAAAGATTCTATTTACTTTATGCTGCTAAAAATGGTAAACAACAAAGATGATGCAGATGACTTAACAATTGAAGCCTTCGGAAAAGCATTCAATAGACTTAGCCAATACACTCCAAATTACGCTTTTAGCACATGGCTTTTTAAAATTGCCACAAACAATTGCATTGATTTTTTAAGGAAAAAGAAGAAAAATGTTATGTCAATAGACAATAGGATTCAAAACAAAGACGGTGACACAATTATGTTTGAGTTAAAAAGTGACGCAATGGATCCTGAACAAGTTGCAATGAAAGAACAAAAAATCAAGCTAATGAGAACCTACGTAAAGCAACTTAAACCGAGGTACGAAACATTAGTTGAAATGAGATATTTTAAAGAAATGAGTTATGACGAAATATCTTTAGAGCTCAACCTTCCACTAGGCACTGTTAAAGCACAACTTTTTAGAGCAAGGGAATTTCTATACAACATCATGAAGAGTTCAGTTGAAACCATCTAATTCTTCCAAAATAATAGGAAACTATTTTCCAGAACTTGACTCTCAAAGCTTAGATAAATTTGAAGCATTATTCGATTTATATCAACATTGGAATAATCAAATAAATGTAATAAGTAGAAAAGACTTAGAAAATTTTTACATTAGACACGTTCTACATTCTTTAGCCATTGCAAAATTTATAACATTCAATAAAAAAACTTCCATTCTTGATGTAGGAACTGGAGGTGGATTTCCTGGTATTCCACTTGCCATATTTTTTAAAGATGTACAATTCACCTTGATTGACTCAATAGGAAAGAAAATCAAAGTCGTGAAAGAAGTTAGCAATGCTTTGGAATTAGACAATGTCAAATCTCAGCATATGAGGGCAGAAAAAATGAATGATAAATTTGATTTTATTGTAAGCCGAGCTGTTACACATTTTTCTAGATTTTGTCCTTGGGTAAGTTCAAACATAAAAGACAAAAGCAATCACAAAATAAAAAATGGAATTATTTATCTTAAGGGAGGTGACCTTAAAGAAGAAATCAATAGTATTTCAAAAAAATACAATGTCATTAATCAAAGTATTTATGAACTTTTTGATGAAGAATTTTTCGAAACAAAATCGATTGTTTATTTATCAAGAAAATAATACTTAACAAAAAACACCATTTAGGGAAAATTAACAGTTTAAATTGTTTTGTTTTCATATATTCATCCTGTAGATTTTATCAAACATATCTCATGAAAAACTTCATCACATCTCTAATAATCCTTTTATCATTTTCAACAAATATTTTTTCTCAAGAAGATGAAACTAGATCTACGCATGTAAAAATAGAAAGACTACTATTTTTAATTGAACAAATGTATGTTGAAGAGATTGATAACAATTCGCTAAGAGAAGACCTAGTTACCGGAATGTTAAATTCATTGAGACCATTCTCAATTTATCAAAATGAAGATTTTTTTATTGCCCATATAATTCCAAAAAACAAATCAATTCAAAGCGCAGGTTTTTCTCTAAACTTTAAAGGTGGAAAAATAAAAGTGGACTCAATTTACAAAGGTAGTGGCGCTGAATTAGCTAAACTTTCTAAAGGTGACGAAATAATCGAACTTGATGGAAACAACTTAGATGAAGTCTACTATTATTCTGACTTATTGAATTTGCTGGTTGGAGAAAAAAACTCAATAATAAAAACAAAATATGTCAGAACTATTGAAAGTCAAAATGAAGATGAAGGTAAAGTTTTAGACACAATTGAAACTACTATTTTAAGAAAAGAAATTGATGGTCTACATGTATTACCTATTGGAATTAAAAACAATATTGACTTAAACTTGATATCACAATACAGTCAAGCCTTAAATATTTTTGATGAATTATATCCTGATTCCATTACTAATACAACAATTACCGAAAATGGAATAAGATACATGCTGGAACAACTTGACCCTCATTCAACATATGTATCTCTTAAGGATATGCATGATATGAATGCTCCATTAAAAGGGTCTTTCAGTGGAGTTGGCATACGATTCCAAGTTTTAAAAGATACTATCATGGTAGTACAGGCTATTCCAGGCGGTCCCTCTGAAAAAGTGGGAATAATGGCTGGTGATAAAATGGTCAAAATTCAAGATGAAACCGTAGCAGGAATAGGAATATCAACCGTAGGAGTTAGGGATCGTTTATTGGGAGACAAAGGAACTATAGTTAACGTTTCAATAAAAAGAGGTGTAAGTAACGAGCTTATTGATTTTTCAATAGAAAGAGATAAAATTCCAATATATAGTGTTGATGCGTCATACATGGCAAGTCCAGAAACTGGATATATAAAATTAAATAATTTTTCCTCTACAAGTTTAGCTGAAATTAGACAAGCAGTATTAGGTCTTAAGTCCAATGGAATGGAAAACTTAATATTAGATCTTCAAAATAATGGTGGAGGATACCTAAGAACTGCGGTTGAACTAGCTGATGAACTTCTAGCTGGGAATAACAAGAAAATTGTTTCAACAAAAGGGAGAAAATTTCCAGAAAAAAGCTACAAGACGAACAGAAAAGGATTGCTTGAAAACGGCAAAATTATTGTGCTTGTTAATGAAAGTAGTGCAAGTGCGAGTGAAATTGTCAGCGGAGCAATACAAGACTGGGACAGAGGTTTAATAGTTGGTAGGAGAACATTTGGAAAAGGTCTAGTCCAAAAACCGATAGACTTACCTGACAATTCACAAGTCAGAATAACTACATCCAAATATTACACCCCAAGTGGAAGATGCATCCAAAAAGCATACGAAGGTGGTTCAGTAGCTTACAGAAGGGAAAAATACGAAAGATATAATTCAGGAGAATCATTTAGCGTAGACAGTATAAAACAAGATAAAGAAGATATCTACTTGACTAAAGTTAAAAAAAGAAAAGTTTATGGAGGTGGAGGAATAATGCCTGATCATTTTGTTGCGCTTGACACATCAGGAACTAGCAGCTATTTTAACATACTTATTCGAAAGGGTATATTTAATCAATTTGCCTTATCATGGGTTAATAATAACAGAAAAACACTAGAAAAAAAATATCCAACTTTTAACCTCTACAATAAAAACTTTTCTTCGAAGAAAATCATGAATGAACTAATTGAATATGCGGAAAATGAAGGATTAGAATACAACAAAGAAGAATTTCTAAAAGCTGAAAACACAATTCACATAAGACTTAAAGCCAATATTGCACAAGACTTATTTGACTACAAACGTTTTTATCAAGTTATTAATGCACTTAACACTTCTTTACAGGAAGCTTTAGATTTAATGAAAAATGATGAAAATTTTAAAAACTTATCTTATAACAAATAATCAAAAATGAAAACAAATAACATCTTAACTATTGGGCTAGTCATCACTTTATGTATTTCCTTATACAATATGAACTCAATCAACGAGCTTAAAGGGGAAACTCAAATGACGGATACAAATAAAACATACATTAAGCCTGCACCATCACAAATAAACAATGATTTGAACAGTGCACAAAAAAACATGATGAATAACCCATTAACACCTCAAATGAATAACAACAGTGGTCCAACAACATTGATGGCTTTCAATGAAGACGTTCATGACTTTGGAACAGTTGATATAGAAACAGAAAATAAATACTCTTTTGTTTTTACAAACCAAGGAAAAGAGCCCTTAAAAATTAGCAATGCAAAAGGATCTTGCGGGTGCACAGTACCTAATTGGCCAAAAGAGGCAATCATGCCAGGACAATCCGGGAAGATAGATGTTGTTTACAGACCAAATAAAGGACAAGCAGGTAAAGCTCAAAATAAAACCGTTTCTGTAACAGCAAACACTGAACCAGCAATCACTGTTTTAAACATAAAAGCTACAGTGAATCCGATAAGTGAATAGAAATATATTTTTCATACTGTTTCTAACACTTTTCTCTTCTGCAAAAACACAGTTTGACTGTGTTCCAACCAACATACCTTTTGTTGACGGAGAGGAAATAATTTATGACATTAAGTACAACATGGCTAATGCATGGGTTCCAGCAGGGAAGGTTAGATTTATAGTTAAAGACTCTTTGTATAAAAATGTAGATTGTTATTATATTGAAGGCAAAGGAAAAACACTTAAGAATTACGATTGGTTTTTTCGAGTCAGAGATAAATATGCTTCATTTGTTTCAAAAAAAACTCTTAAACCAGAACATTTTATAAGAAGAGTTCGGGAGGGTGATTTCTCATTAAATTATGATTATTTTTTTGATTATTCAGCAAATCAAGCATTTGTCAAAGAGAAGAAAAAAGATAAAATTAGTGAGGAAACTATAAATATATCTTCATGTGCATATGACTTAATGACTTCTGTTTATTATGCAAGAGCTATAGACTTCAATAAAGCAAAATTTGGAGACTCAATTCCCATTGATATTATTATTGATAAGGTTGTGTATCAAGATGTAAATATTATTTATGAAGGAAAAAAAACAATATCAACTCAACACAATAGAAAAATAAATTGTATTCATTTTAAAATTGATTTAATAGAAGGAACAATTTTTAAAAGCGGTGAGAAAATGAGTATTTACGTGACTGATGATGAAAATAAAATCCCCATATATGTTGAGGCCGAAATATTGGTTGGTGCCATCAAAGTATTTGTAAATACAATAAAAAACAGCAAAAAAACGATTCAATATTTACCTTAGTTTTCTTCTTTTAATTTCTTTTTGAATTAACAGCAGTTCTCTTCCTGTTTGACCTGAAACTGACGTGTTCTCTTCTGCCCTTCTTATTAAATAGGGCAAAACTTCTTTGATAGGGCCATAAGGAACATACTTAGCAACATTATATCCATCTTTAGAAAGATTAAAACTAATATGGTCACTCATACCCAATAATTGAGCAAAATATATTCTTGTATCATCATTGCTTAATCCAGCATCTTTCATCAATTCTGTTAAATAAAGAGAACTTTGTTCATTATGGGTTCCAGCACATATAGAAATATCATTAATATTTTCAATACAAAATTTTAAAGCTGAATTATAATCTTCATCTGTATCAACTTTTGATATATGAATTGGATCTTTATACCCAAGCCTTTCAGCCTCTTCACGTTCTTTTTCCATGTAAGCTCCTCTCACTAATTTAACTCCTAAGAAAGAGTTTGATTCTTGACACTTAATATGAAGTTTTTTTAGGTATTCCAAACGATCATGTCTATACAATTGAATTGTATTAAAAACAACAGGTGATTTACTATTGTATTTAAGAATCATATCTTCTGCCATTGAATCTATAGCACCTTGAAACCAACTATCTTCAGCATCAATAAAAATAGAAACATTAAGTTTATGAGCTTCTGCACAAATGTCATCAACTCTTTGATAAATTGTATTGTATGATTTAAACTCATCATCGTTTAGATGATCAATTCCCTTATTGGCTTTTTTAAGTATTGAAGATTTACCTAAACCAGTAATTTTAAAAACAGAAAAAGGTATTCCTATGTTTCTGTGAGCAATATGAATGGTTTTGATTATTTCATTTTTAGTTTTTTCAAAACCATCAACTGCTTCTTGACCTTCAACAGAATAGTCTAAAATAGTTCCAACATTAAATTCTTGTAATTGTAAAATTCTATGTTCACATTCTTCAACGGACTCTCCTCCGCAAAATTGAGTGAATATAAACTTCTTGACTAAACTGTTTATTGGCAACCTCAATCGAATAGCTAGCTTTGTTAATTTACTTCCAATTGAAACAATAAATGGAAACTTTAGAATAGTAAACAATTGGTATGCCTTTTTTAAATCTTTTTTAGACTTGTATTCAAAAGCAATTTTAGTATCGTCAAAACTTAGCACAAAAAGTAAATTTTATTTGATAAATATAAACACAGTATCAATTGGAAAGTGAAATGAATAAAATTTATTTATTAAATAGCTTATTGACAACTCCATTGAAGTCATCAGAGATTTTAAATATG
Source organism: Crocinitomicaceae bacterium (assembly GCA_042093455.1). Lineage (GTDB taxonomy): Bacteria > Bacteroidota > Bacteroidia > Flavobacteriales_D > Parvicellaceae. Next base: position 20,373 of record JBELEU010000011.1, read on the forward strand.
AAGATTAAAGGCACATATAATAGAGAAAACATTGTTGATTTTAATAAAACATCTGTGAAAAAATTATCAATTTGAAAAATTGATGAAAAGTACAAAGCAGCACAAAAACTAAACAATAAAAAGACAATTTTTAATGAGTAGGGAAATAAATTAAACTTAAATTTTAAAAATAAAACTGCTACAAAGTTAAAAATCAAGATTGATATTGCTGTAGCAATTGCAGCACCATCAATTCCATTCCAACCCTGTGTATTTTCAAAATAAGAGATAAAGAAAAAGTTGGTAATAAAAGTGAGTATAGCAAGCCCAATTGTTAGAATAGTAAACACCCAATAATAATTTGACATGTAAATTATCTTACCATTAAGTCCAGAACCAACGTGAATCAATTTAGCTAACCCTAAAAATAGAAACACCCATTTACCAGCTGAATAATCTTTACCAGAAAAAATCAATAAGCCGTCAATGTTTATCCAAATTATTCCAAAAACCAATAAGCCAAACAACAATTGATTGACTGCAGATTTCTTATACAACAAGGAAATGGTAGTCAAGTCATTTTCTTTCCAAGCATTACTTATGAAGGATGTTGCAATTTTAGACAACGCTCTTGCTGGCATTTCTATCATGGTTGCCATATAAGCAGCTATAGAATATACAGTTATGGCATATAACCCTGAATTTGATGAATCATTGCTGCCAACAATAACCATTGAACTTACCATTGAACCGATCATTACTAAATCAATCCTATTGGTTATTCCTCCAGCAAGACCAGATAACATATTGGCAAAACCATATTTTAAAATTTTAAAATATTCTTTAAAAGAAATAGCCAATCTAAAATCAAATGTAACATGTCTGTTGAGCAATAAATAAACATAAATGAGCAACCCTACTAATAGGTGAATGCAAACAAATAAATACATAAACTCTTTAAAATCTATAAAATCAAAATAAACCAAACAAAGCAAACCTGATTGAAGAGCCCTCAATAAAACTTCATTTAAAAACAAAGGAAAAACAGATTTTAAAACAGACTCTGAAAAAGAAGTAATTAGTTGCGTAAAGATTTGAGCAAAAAGAAGAGGCAATAGAAAAATAAAAAATTCAACCAATAGTGCAGAATTATCTTTGTAATAATCAACAACAAAATCTTTGCCTAAAAATAAAAATAAGCTTGAAATTAAAAAGCCAATAAAACAAGTTGAAAAAATAACGGTTAGTAATCCACTGAAATTATTTGCTGATTTTCTAAAAACAGGGATAAATTTTAAAACAGCTGTTGGCCCCCCTATTGAAGCAATTTGTGAAATTAAAATAGCAAGTGTAGTCAATAACCTTGTGAGTCCAATTTGATCATCTTGAAGTACATAAGGAAAAAGAAACAAAACATTTAATGCTCCAATTAATGAACCAACAAATAACCAAATGGTATTGGTCATAGATTGATTTGCTACAATTCCCAACTAAAATAATTTTAAGATTGATTTAAATAAATATAGGTTAAAAATCCTTTAACTTAAATAAGGATAAATAAAAACACCCAATTACTAACAATATAATTAACGAAGAACTAGCTAATGCTATTGTAGATAGAGTGTTAAACGATTTTAAATCATAGACTAATTCTATACTTGTTGTTCCTTCTGGTACTTTAACCCCTCTTAAAAAATAATTGACTCTTGAAATATCAATTGGTTTTCCATCCACATAAGCTTTCCAACCTAGTGGATAAAAAACTTCAGAAAAAACAACAAAATGCTCACCTCCAGAGATATCTTTTAATGCATAAGTAATTTTGTTTGGTTTATAAGTTGTTATTGAAATAGATGCGTTTTGATTTTTAGTATACTTTTTTGAAATAGAAGTGTTTACACCTAAAGTAGAATCTGTGATAGCTATATTATTTTCATCAAAATTATCTAACTCACTAAATTCAACATCTGGTGATGAAAAAGCTTTCACCTCATTAACAAACCAAGCATTACCCATTGCATGAGGGTTGATAAAGCCAGGCATTGCTTTTTGATTTTCAGGACTAAAGGTTGAAGGGTCATTCATATCAATAAAACGCCCATTTCCATTAGGGTTTGTAATGATATACTTTGTATTTAGCATGTTAATTATCTTGGCGTTAGCCAAAGTATTTGGATTTGATGCCATTTGCATTTGCTTCGTAAACTTATGTTCTAAAAGGTCTTGATACCTTTGAATTTTAGTAGAGTTATAACCTCCTAAAGATTTATGAAAATAAGAAATGGAAGTTTCTTGTTGAAAACCACCACTTAAAAGCAATACTCTGTAATTTGTTTTTTGATTTAACTTTCCAAACCTAAAGCTGTAGTTTTCTCTAGTTGAAACTTTATCCTTTTCTTTTCTATATTCGTTAAACTCTTGGTTAATCGCACTTCCAATAGCTGGATTGGTTCTAGTTTCATTATTTAAAACGGCCACATCTGCATAGGTAGGTGTATATGGAATTGCTTTAAGGTCCTTTTCAATCCAATGCTGATAATTACCTTTTGAGTCCTTTTCATTATTAAGATAACGTTGATCAACCAACCAAAGGTCGGAAATAATCAAAAGACCTATAATTGCAATAAAAATTTTCTTATTGATTGAATTTCTAGAAAATAAATAAATCAAAAGAATAAATAGAGCCACAAACATTACAGATCTCATAGTATCTTTTCGAATTACATCTGACCTAAAATCAATCAACTGAATTTTTGCCTTATCTATTTTTGGTTGTAATACCATTAATTGTTGATTTATAAAATCTTGTGGCTTTGGATATGCTTCAGGATTATTATTTACAACGTAGCTAAGCTGCTGTTGCAGATACATTGGATCATCAAAGATTGGTTTCTCTTTTTCACTAATTAAAGTTGTAAATGAACTTGGCAACAGCAATACTAAAAGCAATAGTCCAACAAAAACTGAACTTGTCCAAAACATTAATTTTGATCTTAAATATTCTTTTTTACTAAAAAACAACTTAGTGGATTTAGTAAAATAATCTTTTTCTTCAAAAATCTCTTTTAACCACAATAACCCAAGAAGTGGAAAAACCAATTCAACCATTACTAAAATAATGGTCACTGCTCTAAATTTGTTGTAAGCAGGTAAATAATCCCAGAAAAAATCTGTTAAAACCGGAAAGTTTTTCCCCCATGATAAAAGCAGTGAAAGTACGGCCATTATTAGCAGAGGCCACTTTATTGGGTTTTTCACAAAAATTAATCCTAAAACAAATAAGAAACATATAATTGCACCCATGTAAACAGGCCCTGAAGTTGAAGCCTGATTGCCAAAATAATCTGAGATAATTGATGTCGTTCTATTTTGATAAAACTGGTAATTCATTTGGAGTACTTCACTCAATTCTCTGTAATTTTTGCCATTATCTTCTTGAATGGCTTCGTTCATGATTAAAGCACCTGATGAACCTCCCTTTATATTTGGAATTAAAAAACTTAATGACTCTTGTTTACCATAACTCCATTGTAATGCATAATCCTTTGACATACTACTTTTAGTTTGCCCAACATCTTCTTTTCCAATATTAAGTTCCGAACCACCTCTTTGCGTATAGGGTGAATACTCATAGGTTCCATATAAGTTGGGAATATTAGTTGATATTCCAAGCAAAACACCAATGAGAAGTAAACTTGATTTCTTAAAAAATTTCTTTATTTCTTTTTGTTTGTAATAAGAAACAAACTGTTGAATAACAATAAAAAACAATAGAATAAAAAGGTAATACGTTACCTGTGGATGATTGGCATTAATTTGTAAAGAAAGAAAAAAGGTCATTATTGCAGCACCTAAAAAAAGTCTATTACCATATGCTAAAACAAGACCACCAATAACAGGTGACATATAGGCTATGGCAATAGCTTTAGTATTGTGACCAGCATCAATTATTATAAAGAAATAAGACGAAAACCCAAAAGCTATAGCACCAACAAATGCCAAAAATGGATCAACTTTAAAACATAGCAATAGAATAAAAAAACCAATAAAGTATAGAAACAAATAATTTACAGGTTGAGGCAAACCTAATTGGATAATCTTATGAATTTTACCAATTAAATTGGAATTATAAATTACAGAAATCTGTGTGGCTGGCATACCACCAAACATGGAATTAGTCCAAAGTGGTTCTTCACCATAGGTCTCTCTGTGGTCTTTGATTTCTTTAGACATTCCTTTGTGTTGCTGGATATCATGTTGAGATACACTATAACCATTTACAGCCGGATTAAAATAAACTATTGAAATTATTATAAAAGCTAATACAGCAGTTATATACGGTAAATACGATTTAATATTCATTTAATAGATAATTTATTTAGAAAGGTATAAATTTCTTTCCGAATAAATTTTCCTAAAAAACGGATCTTTAAGGTCTTTTACAAATCGAATTGCTTCACCAGTTGATTTCATTTCAGGGCCTAATTCTTTATTTACATTAGGAAATTTATTAAAAGAAAACACAGGTATTTTGATGGCATAACCATTTTTCTGTGGCTTAAAATCAAAATCTGAAACTTTCTTATCTCCAATCATAACCTTTGTAGCATAATTAACATAAGGTTCATTGTATGCTTTGGCAATAAAAGGAACAGTTCTAGATGCTCTAGGATTTGCTTCAATAATATAAACTACATCATCTTTTATAGCAAATTGAATATTTATTAAACCTACCGTATTTAATGCTAATGCAATTTTTTGAGTATGTTCTTCAATTTGCTGAATAATGAAATCGCCTAAATTATATGGAGGAAGGACAGCATATGAATCACCAGAATGAATACCAGCAGGTTCAATATGTTGCATAATACCAACAATTTTAACTTCTTCGCCATCACATATTGCATCGGCTTCAGCTTCAATAGCACCATCTAAAAAATGATCTAATAAAATTTTATTGCCAGGCATATCTCGGAGAATATCTACAACATGATGCTCTAAATCTTCTTCGTTAATGACAATTTTCATTTTTTGTCCACCTAATACATAACTAGGTCTTACCAATAACGGAAATCCTAGGTCTTTGGATAATTCTATAGCTTGCTCAGCAGATTCAACAACTCCAAATTTTGGATAAGGAATGTCATTTTCTTTAAGC
>JBELEU010000012.1:0-23990 GCA_042093455.1 Crocinitomicaceae bacterium
GCATAGCCTTCAAAAACAACCTCTTTATAGTTACTAGTATCTTTATCTGATGCTCTTTTGATTGCACGATCGACATTGTCTTTTGGCATATTTGCAGTCTTAGCATTCTGTATTACTGCTCTTAACCTAGAATTAGAGTCTGGATCTGGTCCTCCTTCTTTAACGGCCATAACAATATCCTTCCCGATTCTAGTGAAAGTTTTTGCCATTTGCCCCCAACGCTTAAACTTTCTTGCCTTTCTAAATTCAAATGCTCTTCCCATTGCCTTTAATACTTAATTATTGTTCCTAAATATAATCGTAAAGTTAAATTTTATGTAAAACTTACATCGTCAAAGTTATTTAATCTTATAAAATCTAATCATCTTTTTTACATTAGCAATCTATTTCAACCAATAGCGTTTTTAATTTATTACACTCGAAAGCTTTGAAACCAATATTATATCTACTTGTTTTATTTTCTATTAGCTGTGCTCAACAAACGGCACTAACTGGTGGTGACAAAGATATTTCAGCTCCAGATTTAATCTTTGATAAAACCCAGCCTAAGCCAAATTCAACAAACTTTGAAGGAAAAGAAATTAGACTGGTTTTCAATGAAAATATTATCTACCAAAAAAGCGCCCTATCATTTATTTCTAATCCTCCTATTGGGGAACATGAAATAGAAGTAGAGAAAAATATTTTACAAATAAATCCTGAATCGCCACTTAAAAAAAATACTACCTACACCTTTATGTTTGCAAATTCAATTACTGATCTAAATGAAAAAAACAAAATTCAAGATTTTAGGACTTCTTTTTCAACTGGTGATGTTGTTGATTCCATTAGCGTATATGGTGTTGTGAAGAATAGCACTGAACAAACTCCAAATGTAGATTTTTTAGTTTCTCTTGAATCTACCAATGGTGATTCAATACAATATTTGAGCGTTTCAAATGAAAATGGAGAATATTTTTTTACAAACCTTAAGCCAGGAAAATATTTTTTATCTGCGTGGAGTGACCTTAACAAGGATAAAAAGCTTGATACTCTTATCGAATCTTATGGTTTTTTATCGAATTTTGTTGCTGTTGAAGACTCTTGCTGTAAAGAAACAATAAACACATTTACTCCAATTAAAACACTATCAATTGAAGATTCAAAGATTGATGAATATGGTAAATTATCCGTTGTTTTCAATCAACCAATTGACACCTTTTTGATCAAAAATATAGATTCATCTGAATTTAATAAAATTATAGTTAATAATGAGACTGCTAACTATTGGATGTCTGATTCTTTAATAAATAATTATCAATTTATTGTTGCTGTTCCATCTTGGAATTTTAACGACACCCTCTTCACAAGAAAAACTGCTAGCATAAGTGAAAAAAGCAAACTTATTTATCAAAAAAAATCTACTGGAAGTTTATTAAGCTCTAAAAGTCTTCATTTGATATTCAATCAAGAACTAATGTCTATTGATACCGCGCTTGTTGTTTTGAAAATAGATAGTGTAACAACCAATTACTCCTATACTATTGAAAATAATGAGTTAATAATTACACCTGACTCCCTTTCTAATTCCTTTGATATTACAGCTTTACCAGAAGGATTTATTGGTTTTTTCAATTCAAAAAATGATACATCAAAAATTTATTTTTCAATCCCTGCACCATCAAGCTTAGGCAGTTTAAGTTTTGACATCAACAACTCTTTAAGTGAAAATTTTATACTTCAAATACTGTCAAATAGTGACGTTGTTCATGAGATATTTTGTTCGGAGCATGTTTTCAATAAAACTATGGATAGAGTAATTCCTGGGGAATATGAATTAAGATTAATTTTAGATAATGATGCTAATAAAAAATGGACGCCAGGAAACATTAAAACAAATACGCAGCCAGAGAAAGTTATTTATTTAGACAGACCAATCCTTATTCAAAAAAATTGGGAAGAGTACATTAAATGGGATTTGTGAGTCTACATTAATTTAAAGTTATCAGAATCCATTCCTGTAGGAAATTTTTTTCTAAAATCCTCAAGTACCGATAAATTCAAATCTATTTCTTGTATTTTTTCTTGGCTAGGCTTAAAAGTATCTAGTCTTGATCCTGTGAAATCGAAGATTCTTGAATCTCCACTATATTCAACAGAATTTCCATCTATTCCCACCCTATTTACACCGACAACGTATGTTTGATTTTCAATGGCCCTTGCTTGTAGTAATGATGTCCATGCGTGAGATCTAACTGCTGGCCAATTTGCAATATAGATTAAGCAGTCGTATTCATTATTTGATTTATTTCTGCTCCAAACAGGAAAACGTAAATCGTAACAAACCAAAGGCCTGATTCTAAATCCATTTATTTCAATTGTGATGTTATTTTTTCCCGGTTCATAGTATTTATTTTCGCCAGCCATTCTAAATAAGTGTCTTTTATTGTAATACTGTAAATCTCCATTTGGATGGACACAATAAAGCCTATTGAAATACTTACTCTTTTCTGAAATGGCTAAACTTGCCATTACTACAGATTCTCTGTCTTTTGCTAATTTTTTCAACCATTTTAGAGAATCTCCTGTTACTTTTTCTGCAATTTTTGAAGACTCCATAGAGAATCCGGTATTAAACATTTCTGGTAAAACTATTAAATCACAAGCCCCATAAGAAGACAATAGTTTTGAAATATTTATAAAATTTTCTGCTGGATTTTCCCAGTAAATATCAGTTTGTAAGGCTAAAACTTTCAACTCTAATTGGTTAAGTGTTCGTTAAAAATAGCGCTTTACAATTAAACTTAAGAAAGGTTTGTTATTTTTGATGGAAATAATTTGCATTCAATTTTGATTAAAAAGTCATTCATATTAGTTTTTATTTTATCAATTCCTGTTTTTGGGTATTCTAATTTCACTTCGGATACCATTAATAAAACCAATCCTGTAAATGGACGAAAAACGGGGTATTGGATAGTAACGGGGTCTATGTCTAAGGTCAACGGTTACAACTCGGAAGCAATTGTTGAAGAGGGGGTTTACGTAAATAGCCGTAAAAACGGGCTTTGGATTAAGTATTGGCCCAATGGCAACCCGAAAAGTAAAATAAAATATAAAAATGGTCGCTCCTTTGGTGATTATGTTACTTTTTTTCAAAACGGAAATATTGAAGAAAAGGGTGAAATGAATGGAGGTTTATTACAAGGAGGTTACGAATTATATTGGCCTAATGGAAAAATTAGACAAGAAAAAAAGTTTAACCTTTACGGCAACCCTGAAGGTGATGTTTCCTTTTATTACGAAAACGGTCAACCTGAACTGAAATTTGAAGTTGTTGACGGAAAAGAAAATGGTGAGGCTGTTTGGTTTTATGAAAATGGTGACGTTAAAAAAGAAGTATCCTACAACAATGGACTAGCAACATCAACCAAAGAATACAAAGAGGTTCATGAACACAAAGATATTATTGACCCTCTAATTGAAAAAGGACCTAAGCTTACAGGTAAATTCAATAATGCAAACTCTGGGCTCATTGATAATTATGGGAAAACATACGATGATGACAAGAACATCCTTATGGATGGAGAATTTAAAAACAGCTTTCTTTACAATGGAAGACACTACATTTACGATGAATTTGGATTACTTAAAGAAATCAAAGTATTCAAAAATGGTGTATATGTTGGAAATGGTATAATTGGACAATAATTATTAATTTCTTTGGAAGTATCTTTTAAAAATAACTCAAGGGCTGATTTAGTTTTTTTAGTTCTTTCTGGAATATTTTTAGGTTCACTAACTCTATTAAATATTCTCGGCACATCAAGGTTTTTAGATTATTCTTTTTCAATTTTCAACGTACAAATACCCTTTGTTATCGCAATTGGTGTACTGCCTTATCCCGTTACTTTTCTTTGTACTGATTTAATTAGTGAATTGTTTGGCCAAAAACAAGCAAACAGGGTAGTTTGGATGGGATTGATATTGAATATTTGGGTTTTCTTTTTTGTTTGGGTTTCAGGATACTTAGATAGCCCTATTTTAGAAAAAGGGGTTCCAGCTATTGATATTGTTAACGGTGAAATTAAAGTCCCAAATGATTATGCTTTTTATCATATTAGAAAATTGACCATGGGTGCAACTATTGCGTCAATGATTGCATATGTTTCTGCACAATTTATTGATGTGAAAATTTTTCACTTTCTAAAAGAAAAAACCAAAGGAAAAAAACTATGGCTTAGAAATAATGTTTCTACTATTTTTAGTCAACTAATTGACAGCATTGCTGTTATTTTAATTACTCATTATTTAGTTAGTGGATTACCTGTAAATGAGGATGGGGAGCTCACTCATTCTTTGATTTATTTTATTCTTTCTGGATATTTATTCAAACTTCTTTTTGCACTAATTGACACCATACCTTTCTATTGGTTAACACATGCTTTAGGTAAGTACTTGAAAGCTGACAATTAATCTTTTTTTAATCTTGCAATATCGGCAATTAGTTTAGTTATTTCCAAAGAGTCTGTGCCGTTATAAATACCTCTTATTCTCTGATTTTGATCAATTAAAACTATATTTTCAGTATGAACAAAATCTGCAGCACCTCCATGATTATAACTAGGGTCATTGATTTCTGGGGCTACTAAGTAGTCTTGCCTTGCTAACCTATAAAGTTCTTTTTTATCTCCTGTTAAAAATCGCCATGTTTCGTATTTAGCATTATGCTGATTGGCGTAAGTGAGCAACACTTCAGGTGTGTCTTGTTCAGGCCATACGGTATGAGATAAAATAATTATATTTTTATTGTACTTGTATTCTCTGTGAACTCTTTCTAGTTGATTGGTCATAATTGGGCATATTGATCGACATGACACAAAAAAGAAGTCCGCAATAACTATTTTATTTTCAATAAGCTTTTCGTTGACTGGATTGTTGAGTTGATCTATTAAATTAAAGGCTTTTATTTTATGTCCTAAACATTTACCCTTGAGTTCTGAATCATACAAGTCTGGATTTATATCACATGGTGTAATTACATCCAGTGGCTTTTCAGATTGTATTTCATTGATCATGACTAAAGAAATAGTCACTCCAATAATTAAAAACACAAGTACTGCTGTTACTTTCTTCATATCTATTAACCCCAATTAATGAAAGATTTTCCAGTAAACATTCCTTTTTCTAAACCACTATGAGCTTGTGCAATAGCTGTATAATTAAACGAATGATCAGCTACTGGTGAAATCTTTCCATCAACAACTAAATTTATTAACTCTTTCAGTGATCTACTAATTATTTCTGGCTTGTCTTCAGCAATCTTGAGTAAATTAATACCAATTATTGAATGAGAATTAAGCAATAACATTGCTGGATGAATTTTTCCAATTTTCAACAACTGAAAAATCGTATTAAGTGAACCTTTTCTCTTTTTCATACGATCAGAAATACCAAAAAACACCAATTTCCCACCACTGTTTAATAAATTAATGTCTTTTTTTACTGTTTTTCCTCCTACAGGATTAAAGATTGCATCTACTTTTTTTATTCCAATTTGCGTTTCAACTTCAAGTTCATAATCTTTTTTTGATGTTACAATCGGAAAGTCAACACCCATTTTTTTTAGATATGATACTTTTTTTTCTGAACGAGTTAAACCAATAACCTTGCATCCCTTAAGTTTTGCTAGTTGAGTCAAAGCGGTTCCAACCCCGCCTGAAGCTGCATGAATCAAGACGGTATCGCCCTGAAATAAATTCATTTGCACGTTGATTGCATAATGTGCTGTACAATATTGAGTTGCTAATGCTAATGCTACACCATCACTCAATTCATTTGGAATTTCTTGTACCCCCATTGTTGTTGAAACAGCAAATTCTGCATATCCGCCAAACCTTGTCATGGCTAAAACTCTTTTCCCTAAATAATGATTATTGTTTGAATCATTTACTTTTACAACCTCTCCAACTACTTCATATCCTAAAACTGCAGGCAATGGTGGAGCAGCTCTGTATAATCCCCTCCTCGCCATTACGTCCGCAAAATTAATACCTGATGAATCAACTTTTATCAAGACCTCATGAGTATTGATTAGTGTTGGCTTTTCTGTGTCCGCTATTTGAAAACTTGTTGAAGCATCTCCATATTTAACAACCTGTATTGCTTTCATATATTAAAGTAATTTTTTTAGTGAGTTTTGAGCTTTTTCATAGCCTTCATCTATCAATAAATCATTTTGCTCAGCAGCTATCACCGCAAGCTCATCACACTTCTCATTATACATGTTTCCTGCATGACCCTTAACCCAATGGAAAGAAACTTGGTGAAGTTTATTAATTTTTAAAAATCTTTGCCACAAATCAATGTTTTTTTTGCCCTTGAAAGATTTTTTTTCCCAATTAAAAACCCATCTCTTATTGACAGAATCTACTACATATTTAGAATCAGAGTAAACATCAATAATTTGCCCTTTCTTTTTAATTGTTTCTAAACCAACAATCACAGCTAATAACTCCATTCTATTGTTAGTCGTCATTCGAAATCCTTCTGAAATTTCTCTGTAATGTTTTCCTGCTTTCAAAACTATACCGTATCCTCCATTTCCAGGGTTACCTTTAGCAGCTCCGTCTGTATACATGGTAATTTTCATTCTTCCTTGGGATTTATTTCTTCTCCGCAATGCTTGCAATATGTAGCATTTTCATCGTGTCCCTCTTTAGAGCAATTTGGACAGCTTTGCGTATTTATTTTTTCAACTCTTGCTAACTCGACAGAAACCATTCCTGTAGGAACAGCTATTATAGCATAACCTAAAATCATTATTATTGATGCAAAAAATTGACCGAGCACAGTCTGTGGAGCAATGTCACCATAACCAACAGTGGTAAGAGTAACTATTGCCCAGTAAATACTTCTAGGGATACTCGTAAATCCATCTTCAGAATCTTCTATAATATAAATAATGGTTCCCATGATCGTGGCCACTGCTAGGACGGCCAATAAAAAAACTATTATTCGCTGTTTACTCGCAATCAAGGCTTGTTTCAAAGTGTTTGCTTCTTTGACATATCTAAAAAGTTTTAATATTCTAAAAACTCTTAATAAACGAATGGTTCTAATCGTTTTTATTGACGATATTGATTCAGAAAACATAAATATGCCTAAATAAGTAGGCAGAAGTGACACCAGGTCAATTAATCCATAAAAGCTAAAGATATATTTTAGAGGTTTTTTAACACTAACTATTCTTAAAATATATTCCAAAGTGAAAATAGCAGTTATAACCCATTCAAAAGCTGATAAAAATGTTGCATACTTAAGGCTATAAAATTCAACACTTTCTACCATGACGGCAGCAACGCTTAATAAGATTAAAATCAATAGCAGTATGTCAAACAACTTCCCGAAGAAGGTGTCAGCTTCAAAAATTATTTCGTGCGTCTTTTTTCTTAATTTATCAAGCATATTACTCGTTTAATAACTTCTCAATTGTGCTAGGGAAATGCAATAGCTCTAATTCTTTAATTTTTAAAACAACTGATTCAATGGTATCCTTATTAGAAAGTGGAACCTCGAATTGATCAATAATAGCACCTTGATCATAATGTTCATTTACATAATGTATGGTTATACCCGTTTTTGATTCTTTTGATGATAGAACTGCCTTATGTACATTGTTTCCAAACATTCCTTTACCACCAAATTTAGGCAATAATGACGGATGTAAATTTATAATATCTCCTTTAAAATTTGCTATTATTTTTTCTGGAAATTTCAGCAAGAACCCAGCTAAAACAACAAGTTTAATGTCTCTTGCATGAAGCAATTCAATTACTTTTAATGATTCATTTAAAACGCTCTTACTAATAACTAATTGCTCAATATCATTGTTTTTTGCATGCATTAAAGCTCCAGCAGATGAATTATTAGAAACCACTAAAACAATATTTATTTTTTTATTTTTTTTGAAATAATCAATTATATTTTTTACATTACTACCTGTGCCTGAAGCAAATAGGGCTATATTCATTGTGTTTTTTTCGAAATATATAGATAGAATTTCAATGAATCAACTTAATCTTATGAATAAGTTAACCTTAAAGTACTTTGCATACTTAATGAAAAGTTTTTTATTTGCACTTTAATTTAATTAATAAATAAACAAAAATGTCTGACGTAAAATCTAAAGTAATCTCAATTATCGTTGATAAATTGGGTGTTGAAGAAGGAGAAGTATCAACTGAAGCTAGCTTCACTAATGACTTAGGAGCTGACTCTCTTGACACAGTAGAATTGATTATGGAATTCGAAAAAGAATTCAATATTGCAATTCCTGACGAACAAGCCGAAAATATCCAAACTGTTGGACAGGCTATTTCTTACATAGAAGAAAATAAGTAATTTTTTAAATCATTAAATTCACAAGCTTTTTGTTATGGAAAAAAAACGGGTAGTAATTACTGGTTTAGGTGCACTAACACCAATAGGAAACTCAGTAGACGAATACTGGGATAACCTTATTGCTGGTAAAAGCGGTGCTGATTTCATTACAAAATTTGACGCAAGTCTTTTTAAAACTCAATTTGCTTGTGAAGTGAAAGGTTTTGACCCACTTTCCATCATGGACAGAAAAGAGGTGAGGAAACTCGACCCCTTTTCTGTTTATGCAATGGCCACAGCCAAAGAAGCAATAGCTGACTCTAATATTGATTTAGATAAAGTTGATTTATACCGTGCAGGCGTAGTTTGGGGCTCCGGAATTGGAGGTATGAAAACTTTCCAAGAGGAATGTTTTAACTACAAAGACGGTGACGGAACACCAAGGTTTAATCCTTTTTTTGTTCCCAAAATGATCGTTGATATAGCAGCTGGTCACATTTCCATAAAGTATGGCCTTAAAGGACCTAACTATGTAACTGTTTCTGCTTGTGCTTCTTCAACAAACGCATTAATTGATTCATTGATGTTGATTCAATTGGGCAAATGTGATTTTATAGTTTCAGGAGGTTCTGAAGCCGGTGTTAATATTGCTGGTGTTGGTGGTTTTAATGCACTAAAGGCCTTATCAACTAGAAATGACAATCCTAAAACAGCTTCAAGACCTTTTGACTCAACAAGAGACGGTTTCGTCTTAGGTGAAGGTTCAGGGTGTTTAATTCTTGAAGAATTAGAGCACGCTAAAGCAAGAGGAGCTAAAATTTACGCAGAAGTAGTTGGTGGTGGACTTACTGCAGATGCACATCACATAACAGCCCCTCATCCAGAAGGTTTAGGAGCTATTAATGTAATGAAACTAACACTAGAAGATGCGGGAATGAAGCCTGAAGATGTTGATTACATCAATGTTCATGGCACATCTACTCCCTTGGGTGATATCGCTGAGACAATAGCAATCAAAGAAGTGTTTGGAGAACATGCATTTAACTTAAATATTAGCAGTACAAAATCAATGACAGGACATCTTTTAGGTGCAGCAGGAGCTATTGAGGCTATTGCTTGTGTCAAAGCAATTCAGAATGATATTGTTCCTCCAACAATAAATTTTGAAAACAAAGATGAGAACATAGATTACAACTTAAATCTTACTCTTAATAAAGCCCAAAAAAGAACAGTAAACGCAGCTTTAAGCAATACGTTTGGGTTTGGAGGTCACAATACCTCTATTATCATGAAAAAATACAATGATTAAATCCTTTTTTTTTAGAAAAAAAGAAAGTTTATTATCCCCTAATTATCTCAAATTTTTAAACAATATTCTTGGTATATACCCCAAGTCTGAACATTTGTATCTTGAAGCTATAACTCATGCTTCTTACAAAAAGAATAAAAAGGAAATCAAGGACAACGAAAGGCTTGAATTTCTAGGAGATGCTTTTATCTCAATGGCAATTGGAGAATATCTATTTGAACAATATCCAGATGAAAAAGAAGGTTTTTTATCTCAGCTAAGAGCCAAAGTTGTTAGTAGAGAACAACTCAACTCATTAGGTAAAAAAATTGGACTTGATGAACACATTCTTTATCAAAAAAGTTCTAACAAATACAAATCATTAATTGGAAATGCTTTTGAAGCACTTTTTGGTGCAATACTATTAGATCAAGGAATAAATAAAACACAAAAAGTATTTAGAGAAGTCATTATTGTAAAATTTATTGATTTAAATGCCATTCAAATTGAGCAAAGAGATTTTAAAAGTGAATTGCTTGTTTATTGTCAAAAGGAGCAAAAAAAATTATCCTTTAAAACAAAGTCTAAAGATTTAAAAAACGGTGAACACTTGTTTAAGGTTGGTGCATACATTGAAGATGTAGAAAAAAGTAACGGTATAGGTTATTCAAAAAAGGAAGCAGAACAAAATGCTTCCAAGAACATTATTTTAACCCTTAATCATTTTTAAAAACCCAATCTCTTTTGGTTCTAAATCTCTGCTTTGTCCTCTTATTAAATCCCCTTTTTTTATTCCTCCAAATTCAACTCTATCAATAAATAATATTTCATTCCTCATTTGCTTAATGACCTTGAAAATTAATTCCTGTTTAGTAAAACTCACTACGGCTACTAATTCTGCCTTGTCTGTTCCTCGCTTTCCATAATTCACCTCATCAAAGACAACATGTTGATTGTCAATGGTAACACCTCTTTTCAGTTCTTTTAGATTTTGCTCACTTAAGTTTTCTTTCAGATTTAAAATATATTTTTGTTTAATTACAGTATTTGAAGTTGATAATCGGCTAAGTAGTCCCTTATCATTTGTAATAACGACTAAGCCTGTAATGTTTTCATCAAATTCTCCAGCAATTGACAATTCTTCATTAGAGATTTCTTTAAGAAAGCTTGAAAAGGAGGTTTTTTTTGGTTTGTTAAGTGCTAAATATATTGGCTTTTCATTTTTAAGAATCTTTCCATTGTATTCAACAATATCTTCTTTATTGACCTTAAATCCTAAAAAATTGACCACCTTATGATTGACTTTTATTTTACCTTTTGATATTAAAACATCTGCCTCTTTCCTTGTGCAAATACCAGAATTGGCAATGTATTTATTAAGTCTAATCATAATAATGTGGGTTGGATGAACTCTTTCTGGTGGATGAAATTAGGTGATTTATTAGGTATTTCAACTTCAATAAGGTCAAATCTAATTTCTTCATCAAGGCAATACTTTTTAATGTAAGTATTTGCAGCATTTAAAATTCGTTTTTGCTGAGGAAGACTAACTAAATCTGTGATTGAGTGAAGGTTGTTTTTTCTAGTTTTAACTTCAACAAAAACAACTTTGTTCTCTTTTTTAACAACTAGATCAATCTCAGATTTATTGTGCCTCCAATTTTTGTGTAGCAGGTGGTATCCTTTATCAACAAGAAAGCCCAATGCTGCAGCTTCTCCTTCTTTTCCTAAAATGATATTTGAATTGTTTGACAATTTATATTTCTTATAAAGTATTGATTAAATTAGCGAAAATTCAGTCTAAACTAATTATTTACCCTAATGAAAAAAAATTATATCTTTTTTATACTATTCAGCTTATCAACAGTGCTAACAAATGCACAAGTAAAAACTCCACAAGCAAGCCCCGTGTGTACTATTTCACAAGCGGTTGGAACTTCAGACATCTCTATCACATACAGTAGACCTGGAGCTAAAAACAGAGTGATTTTTGGAAACATAGTGCCCTATGATAAAATGTGGAGAACAGGAGCAAATAAAGCAACTAAAATTTCCTTTTCTGAAGAAGTTACATTCGCTGGGCAGAAACTTCCTGCTGGTGAATATTCACTTTTCACCATACCGTCTACAAGTGAATGGGAAGTGATTTTAAACAATGAACTTAATTTATGGGGAACAGGTGAATATAATGAAGCTGATGACGTGCTGAGAGTTAAAATTCCTTCCTCATCAAATGAAAATCATGTTGAATCCTTAACTATTGATTTAAATACATTTTCATCTTCTGGTGCTGATTTAACAATATCTTGGGAAAAGACAAAGGTTATAATTCCCATAAACACCAATGCTATTGAAAAAATTCAAAAAGAATATACTACCCTTCTTGAAGAAGGTCCAAGTGCAAACACCTATTACAAAGGAGCACGGTTTTTTCTTGAAAACAATTTAGACCTTGAATTGGCTTTAAAATGGATAAACAGCGCTATTGAAAAAAGGCCAGAAGCGTTTTGGATGAGCTATCAAAAAGCTAGAATTCTTGTTTTAATGAACAATAGTAAAGAAGCCATTAAAGTAGCCAAAGAGGTGATTACTATGGCTGAAGCTGCTGAAGACTCGTATGGATATGACAAAAAAGCAAATGACTTGATTAAAGAAATTAAATAGTGATAAATTTCTTTTACTTTTTTAAAAAAGTTATGCAAATACCTGCTGTAAGCATGTCAAATACTGATCCTAATTGTTGAGATAATATCTTACCGTTAGAAATATGATTGTAACCTAACGAAACAGCAATGTTTTGCGAAACATAGGTCGAAATATACCAGTAGTGGTGAAAATTTAAACCGCTTTTTAAACCGTCATTTTTTTGAGCATTTGATTCAACCCATAAAATGGCTAATTGTGATTTTATAAATGTTTTTTTCGCAACTTTAAAAGACAATTCTTGACCCAATCCTATTCCATTTCCTCCTTTTTCAGTCAGGTGAAAAATAGCCAATGGAGATGCTGTGAACAAACGATCGTAATAAGTAGAATCAAAATTAGACCTTTGAAAATTGGATGGTGTATCTAATGATCTCTTAAACGGAAAATAAACCTGAGCAAAAAATGCCGGTTGACTAAAGCTATTTTCTAGAGAATTAGAACCGGGCAATCTTGATCTATATATACCAGGATTTATACTAATCTTTAGTGGTGTTTTTTCTAGTTCAAAAACAACTTTTTCTACCTGGCTATAGATATAAGTCGAAAAAAATAAAGTCAGAAATAAACTGATGATTTTCATTAGACACTAAAAGTAATTCAATTAATAAAATAAATAACTTTACTATAATTTAAAAAACTTAAAAATGATTGTAGGTCTAATAATATTAGGAGTAGTGTTTTTGTTGTTTGTTGGAATGTATAATTCCCTAATTAAGCTAAAAAACAATGTTAAAAAATCATTTTCTGGAATTGATGTTCAATTAAAAAGAAGAACAGATTTAATTCCTAATTTGATTAATACGGTTAAAGGTTATGCTTCACATGAGAAAGAGCTTTTAGAATCTTTAACAAAGGCAAGAACATCCATAATTAATGGCTCCGCTAGTGGAAATGTGAATGCCATGGCTGAAGGTGAAAATATGCTTTCTGGAGCTTTAAAATCTATTTTTGCTGTAGCTGAAAACTACCCTGACTTAAAAGCCAATCAAAACTTTTTAGAGTTACAAGAGTCTTTAGAAGAAACTGAAGATCAAATTGCAGCAGCAAGAAGAATATACAATGAAAACGTAAATTATTTAAATACAAAAATTGAAGTTTTCCCTTCAAATATAATAGCTGGTATGTTTGGGTTTCAACAGGCTGATTTATACACGATTACTGAAAGTGATAGGGGAAATATAGAAGTGAAATTTTAAATAATGAATCCCCATTCTCAATTCTCAACTATTTTTGGTCAATTAGACTCTCTTTTTGGGATGTCTGTATCTACAAAATATCTTTCTAAATTTAATGCTGAAAAAGAAAGTAAAAGAAAAGCATATTGGGATCCGGTTGAAAACTTAAATGTTGAAGACATTAACACTCGTTGCGCAAAAGTTTTAGCTCAAGTCAATTTTTTAAAAGACAATCCTAAGCATCCTAATAAACAACGATTTATTTGGTGCGGAATTGGACTGGTTATTGGTCTGTTTTTTTTGTTTTTTAGTGTATTTGGCCTTGCTGTAGGTGCAGTTTGTATTCCATTTATTTTAGTAACCTTCTATTTTAAAAACTTAAGTAGAGATTTACTGAAAATTCAATTGGCAAGTAAAAACAATTGGCTTTATGACCCCACACCTAGTCATCATAAATACCAGCTTTTAAAAAGCCATTATCCTGAAATTTTTAAAAAAGGCAATCGATCACAAAGAATAGACGATCAATTTTGGGGTGTTAATACAATTAGAAAAAAAGATTTTCTTTTTAACTCTGGCATGTTTTATTACTCTGTAAAAAAAGGAAAAAACTCAACCACCTACACCACTCATTATCTTTTTATTAAACTTCAAAAAGAATTAAACTGTGAGTTTTTGTTATCTCCTGAAAAGAAAAGTATTTTCAATGTTTTTCGATCAAAAGAAATCAATACAGAGTCTGAAGAATTTAACAAGCTTTTCGAGTTTTCTTATAACGGTAAAAAAGATGAAAAAGCTCTTGAAATAGTTAAAAGCCTTTCTCCTGTTGTTCAACTAAAACTTACTGAATTAACGAAAAAAAAAGGTCCTTTTAATGTGCTATTTTCTAAATCAACAATATTATTTTTATTTAACGGGGCTTTACTTCCAAATATGAAAACTAATTTATTTAATAGTGTAGAAATAAAAACTAATGATGCTGAAAAAGTAGAAAAAGAAATTTCTTTGTTGATTGATCTTGGGGCATCAATAGCTAAGTATTTAAACTGATCAGCTCTGATTCCTTTTTATTAACTGAAAGTTTAGATTTTACTCCAAATGCTAAACTAAAATTATTGTTTTGATGACCAGCTGAAAAATCAAAAGCAATAGGAAAATCAAACTCCTTTACTTTCTCTAAAATGATCTCTTCTATCGTCATTCCAAAAGGGATTTTATTGTCTTTAACATTAGTGAAATGTCCTACTACTAATCCCTTAATGTGATTAAAAACTCCCGCAAACTTCAACTGCCAACACATTCTGTCAATGTTATATAAATACTCGTCAATTTCTTCTAAAAACAATACTTTACCTTCAAAATCGGGCTGATAGTTGGTTCCCAATAAACTTGTTAGGACAGCTAAGTTTCCTCCTACTATTTCAGCTTCTGCCTCCCCAACCCTGTTGTTTTTATTACAATTCCATGAATGGTTCATAGCTGAACTAAACAACACTTGTTTTAGTGACGTCAAGGAATCAATGGTGTTTTCTATAACGTTTATTGGCATGGTTGCATGAACAGATGCTGTGTTTAATATTATGTTTGAAAAACAATGTAAAACAGTAATGTCTGAAAATCCAATGATCCATTTTGGTTTTTTTAAAAATGCTTCTGGGCTTAAGTTTTCAATTAACCTTACCGTTCCATAACCCCCTCTAAAACACCAAATGGCTTTGGCTTGAGGATGGTCAAGAGCCCATTGCAAATCAGATTTTCTTGAAGCGTCTGTTCCTGCAAAAATTCCCGATTGCTGTAATAAGTTTGGTGACCTTTCGACTTTTAGTTCCCAATCGTTTAATAATTTTTCTGCAGCTTCAAGTTGCTTTATCTCCACCTTTCTTGCTGGAGCAATAATAAGGACTATGTCTCCTTTTGTTAATTTATCTGGATTGATCATATTGTTACCTACTAAGGAAGTAAAAATAACTATATAAAACTTATATTTGCGCCTTCAAATATTTTTATGACTCAAGCTAAAAGACACACCATTACAGCCGCATTACCTTATGCCAATGGACCATTGCATTTGGGTCATCTTGCTGGCGTATACATTTCTTCAGATATATACGCTCGTTTTTTGCGATCTAATGGAGAAGATGTTGCTTTTATTTGTGCTTCAGATGAACATGGAGCCGCCATAACCCTTAGAGCTAAAAAAGAAGGGGTATCTCCAAAAGATATAATCGATACTTATCACCAAACCAATAAAGAGGTTTTTGAGAAATTGGGAATTAGTTTTGACATATATGACAGGACATCCGAAAAACATCACCACGAAACAGCTCAAGAATTATTTTTACAATTAGAAAAAAAAGGTGCTTTTATTAAAAAAGAGTCAGAACAATATTTTGATGAAGAATTCAATCAATTTTTAGCCGATAGATACATTACGGGACAATGTCCAAAATGTGGTGCTGACGGAGCGTATGGTGATCAATGCGAAAAATGCGGAAGTGCTTTAAGCCCAAACGAATTAATTAATCCAGTTTCTACCTTAAGTAATAAAATTCCTATCCTTAAAAAAACATCGCACTGGTATTTGCCATTAAATAGACATGAAGGATGGCTTAAAGATTGGATGGAAAAAGGAATTTACAATGGCGAACAAGTTCACAACCCTAAAGATTGGAAAAATCAAGTAATTGGACAATGCATGAGCTGGATCAATGCAGGATTACAGCCAAGAGCCATTACAAGAGATTTAGATTGGGGCGTAAAAGTTCCTTTAAGTGATGGTGAAGGCAAAGTGCTATATGTATGGTTTGATGCACCTATCGGATATATTTCTGCAACTAAAAAATGGGCGTCTGAAAACAATAAAAATTGGGAAGATTATTGGAAAAGTAACGATACCAATTTGGTACACTTTTTAGCTAAAGACAACATTGTTTTTCATACCATAATATTCCCAGCGATACTAGCTGAATTGGGCGACTATATCTTACCAACCAATGTTCCGGCTAATGAGTTTTTAAATTTAGAAGGTCAAAAATTAAGTACTTCAAGGAATTGGGCGGTATGGGGAAAAGACTTCATAGTTGACTTTCCTGGGCAAGAAGATGTAATTAGATATGTGCTTAGCTCTATTGCTCCAGAAAACAAAGACAGCGACTTTTCTTGGAAAGATTTTCAAGCAAGAAACAACAATGAATTGGGTGCTATTTTTGGAAATTTTGTAAACAGAACTTTAGTGCTTACTCAAAAATATTACAATGGAATAGTTCCTGAAAGAAAAGAGTTAGAGACTATTGATGAAGAAGTGCTGAAATCTATTGCTGAAGCTCCCAATAAAATTGAAACAGCTATTCGCTCTTTTAGGTTTAGAGATGCTCAAGCTGAAGCAATGAAATTAGCCAGAGTGGGCAATAAATATTTAGCTGACACTGAACCTTGGAAAGAAATTAAAACCAATCCTGAAAGAGTTAAAACCATTCTTAACATTTCACTTCAAATTACCGCAAACCTTGCCGTTCTTTTTGAGCCATTTATGCCTCATAAAGCAGCTGATTTAGCTAAAATGCTAAACTTAGATTTACCAAAATGGACTGAAGCTGGGAGTCATTCACTAATTCCTTCAAACCACACCATAAACAAGCCTGAAATTTTATTTTCAAAAATTGAAGATGCACAAATTGATGCGCAAATTGAAAAGCTAAAAAAGACTACTCAAAACACTTCTAAATTCCCTCCAATGAAAGACGAAATATCATTTGACGATTTCACAAAACTTGACATAAGAGTAGGCACCATAATCGCTGCTGAAAAAGTAAAAAAAGCAGACAAACTGTTGAAGCTTACTGTTGATACTGGAATTGATGCTAGAACAGTAGTTTCAGGTATTGCTGAACATTACAATGCTGAAGATGTAGTTGGTCAAAAAGTGAGCATTTTACTCAATTTAGCTCCAAGAAAAATAAGAGGTGTTGAGTCACAAGGAATGATTTTAATGGCCGAAAACGAAGAAGGCGATTTGGCTTTTGTTTCGCCTACAAAAGATATTGAAACTGGCAATACCATAAGGTAATTGTATTTACTCCCATAGTTCAACTGGATAGAATAGCCGCCTCCTAAGCAGTAGATCTGGGTTCGAGTCCCGGTGGGAGTACTCTTATCAACTCTTAATTGTTTGATAATCTAACATACTGAAAACTTTTTCCCCTTATGGTCATAAAATGATTCCAAAAAAGAGAAATGCCATTAATAGGAATGCCCCGGCTAGTATTCCAAGCGTTTTTAAAAGTATCATTCCATTACTATTTTCTTTTTTAACTGACTCTTTTTTAGGGTCGTTTTCTTTAAACTTCTTAAATGTTGAAACTGAAATCAGAGTTAAAATTAATACTGAAAAAAAGAACAATAAAGCTGCTCCATACAACCCATCAAAAGCAATAGAAAATACAGCTAAAAATATATCTAAACCTGTAATTGCAAAAAGAAGAGATATTCCAATTAATTTTAATATGTATGTCCCCTTACCTTCATCATAAAGCTTGGTAAGCAACTTCTTAAGCACATGATTTTTTCTGTGTTTCTTAACAATGCTTTTATTATCCTTAAAACCATCGTTTGGGTTAATTATATTGTTACTATTTTTTTGTGTTGTGTTGAATTTATTACTAATTAACAACAAAGGCTTTGACTCTTAATTTTCTAATTCATCAGTGCCAATTGCATTGTCATTGTACGTCAACAAGGGTTCTATGTTTTGTGAATTGTTAAATTCATTAATTGCAGTTGACTTAAAAAATGAATTATTTGTTTTGGTTTCCACTTTTGTTTTAGAAACCAGTTTTAAATTTTGGTTATTGTTTTTTTTCGTTAAATCGATAAAGCCATTCTTATTTTTTTATGAATATTTAATCCTTTTGTGTATTTCCTTTTATTTATCCTGTTGTTTTGTACAACTTCATTAGTTGTTGAACAAGAATTGATAATTAGTAACAAAAGACTTGCTAGAAAAAAAATCTTGAATTTTTTCATTTAATATTAATTTTTGGAGTGTTAATCAACAACAACATACAAAAGCAAAATCACAATTGAACTATTAGACATCAATTAAAAAAACAAATAAACTCTCTAACCACCTATTCTGTTTATAGTATCTTAGTATTGTTGTTTGATTCAAATCGTCTCTAATGAAAAACTTTCTAGTTTCAATTTCTTTAATATTTAATTCATTCTGTCTCCTATCACAGTCAGACAATTCTGAATTATCAAATAAAGACGATTGGGATTTTAAGTCTCCTAAAATATCTTCAGACCTTTTCTTGGATACAAGGGCAATTAACGGTCACACGGTCAATGTTCTTGAACAAAATGTATTAGACTTGAGGATTACTCATCGTTTTGGAAACATTGGTACATCTCAATCATTTAGAACACTTTTTGGGTTAGACAATTCATCTGATATTAGAATTGGGCTCGAATATGGAATATCTGATAAAGTAATGATTGGTGGTGGAAGGTCAAAAGGTGCAGGGCCATTTTTAGAAGTTTGGGATGCTCTTGTTAAATATCAGCTATTTGAAAATAAAAAGACACCATTAAAAATAACATTTTCATCAAAAGCTTTTTTCACTTCAATGAGAAGTTCAGGAATTTCAAGTGACATAACTAATTTTGATAAATTTGAACACCGACTTAGTTATCACAATGAGCTATTGGTTGCATTTAAACCCATTGATAAACTAACTATTCAACTTAGTCCAGGGTTTACTTACAGAAATTTAACACACTACGAAGATCAAAATTTGACTGTTAATTTAGGCTCTGTTGTTCGCCTGCATTTATTTAAAAAAGTGAGTATTATAGCTGAATATTTTACTCCTATTAACACAACTAATTATAGAAAAGAAAAATATGTCAATCCTTTTGGCATGGGAATTGAGATAAACACTTATGGACACGTATTTTTACTAAATTTTGTCAATTCAAGAGGTATTGGAGAAGGTCAATTTATTCCATATACAACAAGCGAATGGGCAAAAGGCCAGTTTAGGTTTGGTTTTACAATTGCACGAAAGTTTAACACATAACAAAAAAACATGAAAAAAATAATAACATCTATAATTTGCCTTTTAACACTAACAACCCTTAAGGCTCAAGAATTTAAAATTAATTCTGAAAAGTCTATTATTGAATTCAACTACATTGGAGAAGATGCAATAGGAACAATTAATGGAGTCAATGGAACAATTAATTTTAACACTTCTGATTTATCAAAATCATATTTTGAAGGAAGAGCAAATATTGCTTCTATAAATACTGGCAATAAAACAAGAGATGCCCATTTAAATGCTTCTGATTATTTTGATACAAAAAATTATCCTGAAATAATCTTTAAAAGTGAATCCGTAAGTGTTTCAGATGATAAATATGTTTTAAGTGGACAAATGACCATCAAAGAGGTTTCAAAAGCTGAAAAGATTAATTTTAGCTTTACTGATGGTTCGTTTGTTGGTCAGTGTATCATCTATTCCAATGATTATGACATTCACAAAAGAAAGAAAAGAGAGGACAGTAAAATATTAATCAAAATAACTGTTCCTGTATTATAATCTACATAAACTTTGGATCAAGGCTAGAAGACCTACCTGCACCAAAAACTTCTGGGTTGATATATTTTAATGAAATTTCAAACCCTCCCCTATATCTAGTTGATCTGTTTAAACTAGAAAGGTTTATATCGTAACTTATTTGCAATTGATATTCACCAAGTTGATACCCTAAAGATGCAATTAAGGCGTCATTCCACCTGTAGTGTCCCCCAAAAAGAACCGCTGTTTCGCTTACGTTACCAGTATACCTAGACGATTCTGTAATGAACAATCTTAACATGCTACCTGCTGTAATTTCTTTTTGTGGGCCCTGAAGAACGACTAAATAGCTCGGCATTATGCTTAAGCGAGAATTGGGAATTCCTATGTTTGAATTTCCGTGAGCAATAATTTTTGGATACAACTTTTCAATAGTTCCAAAATCCAAAACAGACCTATTTACATGAGAAAATGAAAAACCTACATTTACAATAAACATATCATGAGAAGCTATGTTAGACTCACCTTTAGCATAATTAAAAGTACAACCCGTACTTACATCAAAAAAAGAAACTCCCGAATTTAAGTTGGTTTCTCCCGTTGGTAAGGCAGAGTTAAAGCCGCCATTAACATATTGACTGCTTGTTAAAGCATTGCTGTAATCTATGCTGTATTGCATGTATGATGGCTGAATTCCAACTGTCATGGTTAAATCAGGTGTTAGTGCTAAGATACTAGAAACAGTAAGGTTAGTTTGAGATAAGCCAAGCCCCAGGTCTCCTGCCTTGTCGTTAAAGAAATTTAACCCAATTCCTAAATAATTATTTGGCCATTTGTATTTTAACAATTGTGATTCTATACTGAAACTATACGTTTTATAAGCAGACTGAATACTTGACCACTGATTTCTATAATTAGAATGTGCCCTCATGTCTCCATTAAATGCTCCCACATTAGCAGGGTTAATTGTTAAAGGAGAGTTGTAAAATTGTGAGAAATGTACATCTTGCCCTTGTGCTAATAAAGACATCAAAAAATAAAATATAATTACCGTTTTTTTCATTTAACTAGTGTTATATTTCCCTGTTGAATTACTTCTCTTCCATCTTTATACTTAACCTTTATTGAATAAACAAATACTGCGGTATTAAGTTCCATACCGTTAAACCTTCCATCCCAGTGATCTAAAATAGAATTGGTTTGAAAAACAATTTCTCCCCATCTATCGTAAATTCTAAAATCTAATTCATCTATACTGTATCCATAAATCTCAAGTAAGTCATTTACCCCATCTCCATTGGGTGTAAATAAGTTGGGAACAGATATATTTCCTGAAACTTCAACATTAATGATGATCTCGTCTCTGCTTATACAGCCAATCGTATCAATTTGCAGAACAAATGTGGTCGTTTCTTCAGGACTAAAAGTAACAGAAGAACAATCCGAACAATCAATTCCATAAGTTGGTGACCATTCATATGTCCCAGGTAAATTGGAAGAAAATGAAATGCTTTCTCCAGCAAAAATTGTAGTGTCGGGTCCTAAATCTAATAAAGATGTAGGTATTACCACGAGCCGAACAGTATCTACTATTTGACCACAAAAATTATCTGCAATTAATAGTATTGAATCTTGGTTTATAGAAAAAACATTTTCGTATTTAATCCCATTTATTACACTGTCCCAAGTAAATTGACCAAAACCATCTGCTGTTAAAATTAGAGAGTCTCCTTCACATCCCATAGTGTCTCCAAAAACACCTAAATTAAATTGATCCACAACTGTAATATCAACAGAGTTACTACTATTTCCGCACTGGTTAAGTGCATTGACATTGATATTGAATGTTCCGGTACTATCAAACAGCACACTTATTTCATTGTTTCCTGTGTCAATAATTCCGCCAGCTGAAGAAGTATTCCAATCGTAATAAGTAGCATTGTAAAATTGCACTAAAAAATCTGCAGTATCACCAATACAAACGGTATCTGGACCCAGCATTACAGTTTGAGGAGCTTGAATTACATATACATCCATTGGGTTTGAAATCGGCCCTGTGCACCCAATATGTGATTCTTCGAGCGTTAATACATGTAACCCTGGAGATGTCCAATAAATACCTAACATAGCTGGTGGGTTATTAGGTGGAAAAGCATTTCCATCTATGTAATACATAAAAGAGGAGGATGGGTTATAATTATTCACCCTAACAAAAATAGGGTCTCCAACACATAAAACCGTATCTGCATAAGTTGACCAAGGAAATGCTGGAACCAAATCAAAAGGGGTTTGACTTGGACAACCTAATGAAAAATGAACAACACATCCAAGAGTTTGTTCCATGTTTGAAGCGCTATCTGCCACAATTCTTAAATAAAATGCCCCTCCAGGAAACCCCATGCTTGTTAACCCATAATAAGCTAAACTATCACAAGGGGGTATGTGAAGATTAATTGTGGCCGATTGCGTATCTAAAACTGCTCCAATACCGCCAGTGTTAAATGCACTAAAACTCATCATATCTAAAACTTGGACACTAAAAGTATTTCCGGGATAATAAGAAGTTAAAGAATCCCAAACATTAATATCTACCGGAATTGAAACTGTTAATCCAGAATCGCCTGGACATGCGCTGATGTCCATACAATTATTAGATCCAATATCGCATTCTTGTATACAAAAAGGACCCCAAGACGAGCCAACTGTATTTGGGTTTGAGGAAACAACTCTAACGTAGTAATTACACCCTGGAGGAACTGTTGGGACAACACTACTTACTGACCCAGGTGAAGGAACCAATGCGGGGTCATAGGTTGTGTTGTCGTTTAACGAACCTATATTGGTTGGGTTTGCAAAACTTCCTGATGAATCAGAAAGTTGTGCTATATACACATTGTTTGAATTATATACCCCCGTTGACCAAAAAGGAACATCCATCACACTTGAAATACAAACAGCATTTGTATCCATTGCAACAGCAGGTGGATCTGTACAAGTAACAACGTTTGGACAAGATTGAACGTCAACACAAACACTAATTGTTCCAACAATTTGAGGCAATGGCGATATTCTTTTTACCCTAAATTTATAACAAGATGATGGTGGCGTAGTAAATGGAATTGACAAGCTTACAAATGAGGAAATAGAAGGGTAATTTATGTTGGTAATCCACGTAGAATATGGAGGGTTAAAATTTCCATTTTGATCCGACATTTCAATATGATAAGACCCATCACACAACGTATCTGATAAATTAAAATTCATCAATAAATTATTTCCTGGACATACAACAGTATCTATGTATAGAAAGTCAATCGTAATCGGGTTTATTATTGTGTCATAAATCCCAACAATGTGTATGTCATCAACCCCGAAAGCAATATTACTAGGTGTGCTTGAAGAATCATTTACCCATCTAAATGCAAATTTCAAATCAAATGCATCATCAAAATTTATATCGGTAATTTGTTCGTACTTCCACTGATTACGATTGTTGTATTTTGCTGCTCCTACTTTTGTCCAGCCAGAAGCTCCTGTATTGTAATAAACTTCACCATATGAATTGGTATTTCCTTCACCAACATAAAAAAAAGATAATTCTACATCACTTAACCCTTTGGTACATATTCCGTCTGCCATGACTAAATAAGTGTCAGTGGTTACAGCATTATTATAATTGGCATTTGATGCTGTATTGTAAATAACTGAATCATGAATATGGGCATACCCACTGTAAGGAGCGCTACTTATAGTTCCACCAAAGGTGTTGGTTTGATCTGGGGTATTTGGCGTTGTTCCAAACCCATCGTATTGGTCATTAATTATCCAATTATTGTTTCCAATATTTGGACCTGAAACACAATCATTTAACTGCCATGAAATGGT
>JBELEU010000013.1:0-23719 GCA_042093455.1 Crocinitomicaceae bacterium
GTTCACATTGATCGCTTTAAGCCTAATAAAAATTCAAAAAAAATCAAATTAATTTTATTGCATGGAGGTGGGGGTAATGGAAGACTTCTTTCACCAATAGGCGTTTGTTTTTCTTCTATGGGTTATGAGTGTATTGCTCCTGATTTACCAGGCTTTGGATTGACTAAAAGTGATGAACCGAATTCATATTATACCTGGATTGATTTAGTGAATGATTTAATTAGTTATGAATCCAAAAAAACTGATGAGAAAATAGTTCTTTGTGGAATAAGTTTAGGAGGAATGTTGGCCTACCAAGTGGCTGCTTTAAATGACAAAGTTTCGGGATTAATAGTTACTAGTCTAGCTGACACAAGGGAAAAGTCAGTTCAAGTTGGGTTGTCGAAAAATAAATTTTTTGGTTCTTTGTCTCCTTTCTTAATTAATAAATTTAGTTCTTTTACTGATAATATTAAGATACCCATTAGGTTAACCACTAAAATGTGGGCAATGGCCAATAATGCTAAATTTGTAAAAGAATTAAAAAAAGATAAAGTTGGATCAGGAAGTTGGGTTTATTTGAAATTCTTTAGAACACTTTTTGAAGCTCAGCCAAATGTTGAACCTGAAAACTTTAAAAATTGTTCTTTACTTTTTTTACAACCTGAAAAAGATTATATAATTCCTTGGTCAATGTCTAAAGAATTCTTCAATAAACTAGTTTGCGAAAAGGAAGTGATATTCCTAGGTAATTGTGGACATATTCCAATGGAGCAGCCTGGACTAAATCAAATGAGAATTGGGGCCTTAAATTTTTTAGAAAAATTATAGAAAAAGTAATGTTACTTTTTTGAGAAATGTTTTTTCTCTTTGATTCTTGCTGCTTTACCAGTTCTTTCTCTCAAGTAGAAAAGTTTAGCTCTTCTTACAGAACCTTCCTTATTAACTACTATGCTTTCTAACATTGGAGAGTAAACAGGGAATATTCTTTCAACACCAGTTCCTCCAGACATTTTTCTTATGGTAAAAGTTTCTGTTACTCCAGAACCTTTTTTCTGAATCACAGTTCCTTGAAAAGATTGAAGTCTTTCTTTGTCACCTTCTTTAATCTTGTAAGTTACAGTTAAAGTGTCTCCAGCGCTGAAATTAGGCCATTGCTTTGTTTCGTTTATTTCGCTAGCTAGTTCTTTTAATTTATCCATGATTCCTGATTTATGGGGTGCAATATTACAAAGAAATTTACAAACTTTTCAATTCAAAGCTGATTTATTTTAATTCAGCCCATTATTTAAGTAAATCTGGTCTTAATTTTGTTGTTTTTTCAATTGATTTTTCAAGTCTCCAATTGTCAATTTCTTTGTTGTTTCCTGAGGTTAATATTTTGGGGACTTCCCAATTGTTATAGTTAGAGGGCCTTGTATAAACGGGTGGAGCCAATAGGTTGTCCTGAAACGAATCTGATAATGCTGATGTTTCATCATTAAGTACGCCAGGAATTAATCTAATAATGCTGTCACATAAAACTGCTGCAGCGAGTTCTCCACCTGAAAGTACATAATCTCCAATAGAAATTTCTTTTGTTATTAAGTGTTGTCTAACCCTTTCATCTATTCCTTTATAATGTCCACAAAGAACAATTAAATTTGTGCTTAGAGATAATTGATTACTTATTTTTTGAGTTAGTTTTTCTCCATCTGGACTCATGAAAATAACATCTGAATAATTAGTTTTTTCTTGTAGATTAGAAATGCACTTATGAATAGGTTCAATTGATAATACCATTCCTGCTCCTCCTCCAAATGCATAATCGTCAATGCTGTTTTGTTTGTTTGTGCTGTAGTCTCTTAAATTGTGAATATTTACTTCTACTATCCCTTTTTTTTGTGCTCTTTTTAAAATAGAATCATCGAACGGGCTTGATAAAAGTGAAGGTACAGCTGAGATAATGTCAATTTTCATAATTATCAGATTGTAATGCTTAATGTGTCATATGCGATTTCAACATTCTTTGGTAATTGTTCACTTACCTTATTGTGATCGCCCATAAGATGAGATATGTGTGTTAAATAGGCTTTTTGTGGTTTTAGCTCATTAATTAGCTCTAAAGCTTCTTCCAAATTAAAGTGAGAGATGTGCTTTTCTTTTCTTAATGCATTTAGAACCAAAACTTTTAAGTTTTTAAGTTTCTTTTTTTCATTTTCACTAATGTAGCTAGCGTCTGTTATGTAGCAAAAGTCTTCAATTTTAAATCCCAATACGGGAAGCTTGTAGTGAAGGACTTCAATGGGCTCTATTTTTATGTTATTGATGTTAAAAGTTGTGTTTTTACTTATTTTGTTTCTTATGATTCTTGGAATTCCTGGATATTGAAAAGCTGGATCAAATATGTAGTGGTATTCTCTTTTAAGCGCTTTAAATACATTGTCGTTACAATATATATTTATTGGTTTCTTTGAAAGAAAATTATATGCCCTTACATCATCTAATCCTGCTACATGGTCCTTGTGTTCATGAGTAAAAATAACTGCATCAAGTTGGTTGATATTTGCCCTCAACATTTGTTGTCTAAAATCTGGACCAGAATCAATAACAATTGAAGTGCCCTTTGTTTTTATTGAAATAGATGACCTAAGTCTATTGTTTTTCTTGTCACTTGATTTGCAAACATTGCACTGGCAACCTATAACAGGAACACCTTGTGATGTTCCTGTTCCGTTAAAAGTTACTTTTATGCTTTCATTAGTCATTGTTAATTATTGATTTTATTTTAGAAAGTGTAAAATCAATTTCATCTTTAGTTGTATATCTGCTAAATGAAAATCGGACCGATTGACAATTGTCTTTTTTAGGAAGTTCTGCTAAAACATGTGATCCAACAGTTGACCCTGATGAACATGCGCTACCTCCAGATGCAGCAATTCCGTGTATATCTAAGCTGAAAAGTAGCATTGAATTACAAGCACTCATTGGGAAACAAACGTTTAGAACTGTATATAGGCTTTTATCTGGATGTGTTTCTCCGTTGAAGGTTATTTGTGAATCAATTTTAATTAAGGATTTCATCATGTAGCTTTTTAAGCTCTGTATGTGATCTTTATGTTTTGTTAAGTCAGTGTATGCCAAGTCCATTGCTTTTCCAAGTCCTACAATTCCATAGAGGTTTTCTGTTCCTCCTCTGTTGTTTCTTTCTTGTGATCCTCCAGTAATTAGAGGAGATGTTTTGAGATTTTTATTTTGATATAAAAATCCACAGCCTTTTGGCCCGTGAAATTTATGAGCAGCACAAGCAAGAAAATCGATTTTAGTTTCTTTAGTGTTAAAAGTGTAATGACCCATTGTCTGTACGGTGTCGGAATGAAACAAAACATGGCTTTTGTTGCAAATTTCAGAAACTTTTTGAATTGGTAAAAGTGTGCCAATTTCGTTATTGGCGTGCATTAAAGAAACAAGGGTTTTAGTCTTGTTTGTCAAAAGTGATTCCAGTTGATCTAGGTTTATGTGTCCAAGGTCATCAGTCTCAAGGTAAATTAGCTCAACTTTGTATTTTTCTTTTAATTCCTCTGCAGTATGTCCTACAGCATGGTGTTCTAATTTGGTTGTGATTATTCTTTTAACACCTAAGTCGATAACTGATGACCTAAGAGCCATGTTGTCAGCTTCAGTTCCTCCAGATGTAAACACTATTTCACTGCTTTCAGCGTTAATTAAGTCAGCAATCTTTTTTCTAGTAATTTCGATTGCATTTTTAGTTTTTCTACCAAATGAATGGGTGCTTGAAGGGTTTCCAAAATAATCTGATAAATAAGGTGTAATTTCGTTTATTACTTCTTTAGCAATTGGGGTAGTTGCTGCATTGTCTAAATATACTTTCATAACGGTATTTACAAATATACTTTATTTAAGTCAGGGCGTTAATTTCGTTTTTAAATCTATTTCCAAGTTCATGTGCTTTTGATTCGGAACTACTTTCTGAGTAAATTCTGATAATTGGTTCGGTATTTGATTTTCTTAAGTGGACCCACTCGTTTCCTAATTCTATTTTAAGGCCGTCAGAATTGTTTTGTGGAGAGTTTTTATATTTTTCGGAAAGTTGACTTAATATTTTGTCGGTGTCTATTTCTGGAGTTAGTTGAATTTTATTTTTACTAATTGTATAGTTTGGATAAGATTTTTTCATTGCAGACATACTCGTATTTTTTTTAGCAAAATGCGAAAGAAATAAAGCAATTCCGACCAATGCATCTCTTCCGTAATGCAGTTCAGGAAAAATTACACCTCCATTTCCTTCTCCACCAATAATTGCATTTGTTTTTTTCATTAAAGCAACTACATTAACTTCTCCAACAGCTGAAGCGTTGTATTCACATCCATGAGATTCTGTGACATCTCTGAGTGCTCTTGTGGAAGATAAGTTAGAAACTGTATTTCCTTTTTCTTCATTCAAAACATGATCAGCTACTGCAACTAAAGTATATTCCTCGCCAAACATGCTTCCATCTTCACAAACAAAAGCAAGTCTGTCAACATCAGGGTCTACTACAATTCCAATATGTGCATTGACTTCAACAACAGTTTTACTAAGCTCTGTAAGGTGCTTAGGTAGGGGTTCAGGGTTATGTGGGAACTCACCGGTTGGGTTGCAGTAAAGTTCAGTAACTTCAAAGCAGCCTAATGTTTTAAGTAGTTGAGGCAGAACCAAGCCTCCAGTGCTATTAACAGCATCAACAACTACTTTAAGTTTTGCTTTTCGAATAGCATTTACATCAACTTTATTTATTTTGAGAATTTCTTCAATATGTTTTGTGAAATAGGTGTCGTTTTGGGTCACTTTACCAATGTTGTCAACGTGACAGAATTCAAAATCATTTTTTTCTATAATGTCTAAAAGCAATTGACCGTCTTCGGCACTTATAAATTCACCTTTGTTGTTTAAGAGTTTTAATGCATTCCATTCTTTAGGGTTGTGGCTAGCGGTGAGTATTATTCCCCCATGCGCATTTTCCATTGGCACAGCGATTTCAACTGTTGGAGTAGTTGATAGGCCTAAGTTAATTACATCAATGCCTAAAGATTGAAGTGTTCCTATACATAAATTTTCAACCATTTCACCAGAAATTCTTGCATCTCGACCAATGACAATTTTTATTTTCTCGTTTTTGAAATTATTAGTCAGCCATGTCCCATATGCAGCTGTCGATTCAACGATATCAATCGGTGTTAGATTTTCGTGGGGTTTTCCTCCAATAGTTCCTCTAATTCCTGAAATAGACTTAATTAATGTCATTGTAAATTTTTTGTCGAATATAGTAGAATCAACACTGATTAATCTATATTATTTATTTTTTTTATTCACAAGAAGTCCTTAGTTTTTTGAAATGTTAATTTAATTGTGGATAAGCTCTTTGTAAGATGTGTTCATGGTGTTTATATATGAATAATTTTGTTATAAATACTTATTAGTTTACTATGCTAGATGATAAAAGTGATAACCAAGATGTGTTGAATAAAGTTGCTCTTTTTGAAGACATGTTGAGTCAAAATTCATTTTCATTTTTTGATGTTGATGATTTTGAGATTATTATTGATTATTACTTAAGTGTTGATTTTAAATCTAAGGCACATGAAGCTTTGAAAATGGGTTTAAATCAATATCCTAATGACTTAGCTTTAATATTGTTGAAAGTGGATTGGTTAAACTCCAATCAACAATTTAAAAATTCTTTTCAATTGTTAAAGGATATTGAATACCTCTTTCCAAACAATGTGGACGTAATACTTTCAATTGGAAAACTAGCTTCTGTTTTAGATTTTCCTTTAGTTGCTGAAGGTTATATTGATCAAGCATTTTTATTGGTAAGAAATGAAAATGAATCAAAGGAAATTCTTTCTGATATAGCCTATGAATATTTACAAATGGGATTACATACCAAGGCAGTACATGCCATGAAAGAAATTTTATTGCGTGATCCAAATAATGAAACAACTCTTCTTGAAATTGGAGTTGCATTTCATGAATCAAACCAATTAGAAGAGTCTATTACTTTTTTTAATAAAATTATTGATGAAACTCCATATTCTTACCTTGCTTGGTTCAATTTAGGTACTGTTTATAATGCCAAAGAAATGTGGAAAGATGCTTTGTTTTCTTTTGATATGTGTCTAGTTATTAATGAAAAATTCACGGCAGCTCATTATGGGAAAGCTAGTAGTTATATTCAGCTAAAAGAATATAAAAATGCCATAGATACTTTTAATGAGTCTTTTCAGTTTGACCACCCTCATTCATTTGCTTATTGCAGTATAGGTGAATGTTATGAGAAATTAGGAGATTTTACTAAAGCAATCATGTTTTATGAGAAGAGCCTAGAAATTGATGATTCACAATCTGATGCATGGATAGGTATAGGTGTA
This sequence comes from Crocinitomicaceae bacterium, assembly GCA_042093455.1. GTDB lineage: Bacteria > Bacteroidota > Bacteroidia > Flavobacteriales_D > Parvicellaceae. The sequence goes on from JBELEU010000013.1 coordinate 6,391, forward strand.
GTGAGAGACTTAGTAAACGAGCCTTTTGAAGCAAAAAAATTCATGAATAAGGCATTGAAATTAGAGCCTGATAATGCTGAGTATTGGTACATATACGCTGAATTATTAACAAAAATAGGACTCAAAGAAGAAGCTGAAATGGCCTTTAAAAAAGTAGTTGAATTGGATCCTAAAAACATTGATGCTTGGATAGATTACTCAAATTTTTTGTTCGATAATGACGCTAAAAATAAAGCCATTGATGAGGTTCAAAGAGCAATAAAGAAAAACAAAGATCAGCAGGATTTACACTTAAGACTAGTTGCAATGCAAATTGCTGAAGGAAATTTGACTGATGCAAAGACTAATTTGGTAAGTTTGCAAAACAATGCTAAAATTTCTTGCGAGCAGCTTTTTGAAATTTATCCAGAAGCAAAAAATATTCCTGAAATAAGCATTGTTATTGAATTATTTAACAACAAAAAACCTTAATGAATTTTAATTTAAAGCATATTCCATCTAGACCGCAAAAGCCAAGAGAAAGTGGTTGTACCATGATGATGGATAAAGGACTAAGTACTAGAGAGGCTGAAGATTTTGTCCAAAAGTCAGGTGAATATACAGATGTTGTAAAGTTTGGTTTTGGAACTGCAGTAGTATCCAATAATCTAAAAGAAAAGATTAAAATATATAAGGATGCGGGAATCAGACCATACTTTGGAGGTACTCTATTTGAAATATTTTTTGTTCGAAATCAAATTTCTGATTTTCAAAAAATTGTTCATGAATACGGATTAGATCTTTTAGAAGTTTCGGATGGTTCTATTGTTGTTCCTCACGATGAAAAGTGTGAAATTATTCATAAACTTTCAAAGGACTTTACTGTTTTAAGTGAAGTTGGTTCAAAAGAAGAGGGTATCCTTATAAGTCCTTCAAAGTGGGTGAAAATGATGACCAATGAACTTGAAGCCGGTTCTTGGAAAGTTATTGCTGAAGGAAGAGAAAGTGGTTCAGTTGGTATTTTTAGACCAAATGGTACGCCACACTCCATTTTAATTAATAAAATAATTTCAAAAGTTAAACCTCATGATATTTTATGGGAAGCTCCTGCAAAAAAACAACAAGTTTGGTTTATCAATCTTTTTGGTGAAAACGTCAACTTAGGAAACATTGCTGCAAATGAAGTTATTCCTCTTGAGACACTAAGGCTAGGGTTAAGAGGCGACACCTTTTTCAACTATCTTCCCGACAGTATAATTGATGAGAGGAAACCAATTCTTGAAGAAACAAAAAAATAATTTTAGCTATGGAAATTAATATTATTTCTCCAGCTGAATTAAATCAACTTATTCAAAGTGGTGTGGATGTTCAACTTATTGATTTAAGGGAGTCATATGAACTTGAACATGAAGGCCAATCCAACGCTCTACATATTCCAATGGGTGATTTAGTTTCTAGACTTGATGAACTGAATTTTAATTGTAAAGTTGTTTTTCATTGTAGTTCAGGAAATAGATCCTTGAATATTTTAAAGTTTTTAAAAATGAACAACTTATCTAAAGAAAATTTCTTTCATTTAGAAGGTGGCTTTCAAGAATGGAGTAAATACCTCTAATTTATGAGAGAATATATTTTACTATTTCTTAAGGGTTTAGGAATGGGAGCTGCCAATGTTATTCCAGGAGTTTCTGGAGGTACAATTGCTTTAGTAACAGGTATTTATGAGCATCTAATATCTTCTATTAAATCCTTTAACTTGACTGCTGTTAAGTTATTGTTTTCTGGTAAAATAAAACAATTCTCAAATCATGTAAACCTTAATTTTTTAATCGCTGTATTTTTTGGTGTTGCAATAAGTATTATAAGTTTAGCAAAGCTTTTAGAATATTTATTTCATCAGAATGAATTATTAGTATGGTCATTCTTCTTTGGTTTAATTGTCGCATCTATAATTTTTGTAGGAAGACTAGTTAAAAAGTGGAACATGATTTCTATTTCAACTCTTTTAATAGGTATTTCAATAGCAGTTGGTATTGCTTTTTTAAAACCATCTGATGAAAATACAGAATTATGGTATCTGTGCTTATGCGGTGTAGTTGCTGTTGCAAGTATGATTTTACCTGGTTTGTCTGGTTCTTATGTCTTAATTTTGATGGGAAATTATAAGATAATCATGTTAACCTCTGTTTCAAACCCAATTGAAAATTTACATATTTTAATGCCCGTCATTGTTGGAGCTATTTTAGGTTTTTTAATTCTTTCTCATGGTATTTCTTTTGTTTTAAAAAGGTTTTATGATGCAACTATCTCTTTATTAACGGGTTTTGTAATTGGATCATTGTTTGTTATTTGGCCCTGGAAAACTCCAGCTGAAACAATTATAGGTAAGGGTGGAGAATTAAAAGTTGTTTCTTATGATTGGCTTTTGCCTAATTTCTCAGAAATTGAAAATGTTTATGCTATTTCTTTGATTGTATGTGGTTTTTTAGCTGTTTGGGGGGTTGAAAAAATTGGATCATCCATTTCATCAAAACCTGTCAAAAGTTGAAGCATTTTGGTCTAATAGGTCGTACTTTATCTCATTCTTTTTCTAAAAAGTTTTTTACAACTAAATTTTCAAACGAGGATATTGATGCTAATTATTCAAATTATGAATTGCCTAATATTGAAGCTTTCCCAAGTTTGTTTGCCAATGATGTTATTTTAAATGGACTTAATGTTACTATTCCATATAAGGAAGATGTTATAAAGTATTTAGATGAATTAGATCAAGTTGCTGATGAAATTCAAGCTGTAAATACAATTCTGCCAGTTTATAACAATGGGAATCTAAAAAAGTTAATTGGTTACAATACGGATGTCTATGGATTTAGTCAGCTCATTAAACCTTATTTAAAATCAAATCACCAAAAAGCTCTTGTTCTTGGGACTGGAGGTGCATCTAAAGCAGTTTCTTATGTTTTAAGAAATTTAGGATTTGAAGTAAATTATGTTTCACGTTCAGAATCAAATATTCATTCTAATGTATTTTCTTGGGATATGGTGAATAATAATATGATTAAATTTCATCAATTAATTATCAATACTACACCAATTGGAATGTCTCCTAATGCTAAAGAAGTTATTCCAATTCCATTTACATCCATTACCAATAATCATTTACTAATTGATTTAATTTATAATCCTGAAGAAACTCAATTTCTTAAAAGAGGAAAACAACAAGGAGCCAGATGTCTTAATGGAACTAATATGTTAATTCATCAAGCCATAAAAGCATGGAACATTTGGAATTTTGAGCATTCAATTCAGTAAATTTGAATTGTGAAATTTAAATTACAAGCTGATTTTAGTCCTACTGGTGATCAACCTGAGGCTATAAATGATTTAGTAAAAGGACTTAAAGATGGGGTTGAATCTCAAACTTTATTAGGTGTAACAGGGTCTGGTAAAACATTTACTGTTGCCAATGTTATTGAAGAAGTACAACGCCCAACTTTGATACTTTCTCACAATAAAACTTTAGCTGCTCAATTGTATCAGGAGTTTAAATCCTTTTTCCCAGATAATGCAGTTGAATACTTTGTTTCCTATTATGATTATTATCAGCCAGAAGCATATTTACCCATTTCTGATACTTATATAGAAAAGGATTTATCCATTAATGATGAGATCGAAAAATTAAGATTAAGTGCAACATCCTCTTTGTTGTCAGGTAGAAAAGATGTAATAGTTATAGCCTCTGTTTCTTGTATTTATGGTATTGGTAACCCAGTAAATTTTGCAAATGGGATCATTAGAATTGATGTTGGTCAGTCCATTGCTAGAAATGAATTTTTAAGATTACTTGTAGATAACTTATATGCTAGAACATCAACTGATTTAAGTCGAGGAACATTTAGGGTAGTTGGAGATACTATCGACATTCATTTAGCTCATGCTGATTTCGGAATTAGAATTTCTTTTTGGGGCGATGAAATTGAGTCTATTCATATATTAGATGTTGTCAATTTGAATCTTTTAGAAGAACAAGATCATTATTTGATTTATCCAGCTAATATTTTTGTTACGGCAAAAGATGATGTCACTCGTTCTATTTTTCAAATTCAAGATGACTTGGTAAATCAAATAGAGTTTTTCAATGAAATAGGTAAGCCTTTAGAATCTAAGAGACTTAAAAATAGGGTAGAGTTTGATTTAGAAATGATCAGAGAACTAGGATATTGCTCTGGTGTTGAAAATTACTCAAGATATTTTGACAACAGAGAGCCCGGTCAAAGACCTTTCTGTTTATTGGATTATTTTCCTGATGATTATTTAATGGTTATTGATGAATCTCATGTCTCAATTCCTCAGGTAAGAGCAATGTATGGAGGAGATAGATCCAGGAAAGTGAATTTAGTTGATTATGGTTTCAGACTTCCTTCTGCACTGGATAACCGTCCATTAAAGTTTGATGAATTTGAAACAATGCATAGTCAGGTAATTTATGTCAGTGCTACACCAGCTGATTATGAACTTCAAAAAAGCGATGGTGTATACGTTGAACAAATAATTAGACCAACTGGTCTTCTGGATCCGAAAATTGCTATTAAACCCAAATTAAATCAAGTTGATGATTTGTTACATGAAATTACCTCAGTAGTTGAGAACAATGAAAGAGTACTAGTAACAACATTAACAAAGCGTATGGCAGAAGAGTTGGATAAGTATTTTGCTAAATTAGGAGTCAGATCTAGGTATATCCATTCTGATGTTGATACATTAGATAGAGTTGAAATTTTAAACGATTTAAGAAAGGGAATTTTTGATGTGCTGATTGGTGTTAATTTATTGAGAGAAGGGTTAGATCTTCCAGAAGTTTCATTGGTTGCTATTTTAGATGCCGACAGTGAAGGCTTTTTGAGATCTGAACGATCTCTAGTTCAGACAGTTGGTAGAGCTGCAAGGAATTTAAATGGTCGTGTAATTATGTACGCGGATAAAATAACAAATTCAATGCAGAAGACAATTGATGAGACAGATAGAAGAAGGATTAAACAGGAGGAATACAACCGATTAAACGGTATAACACCAGTTCAAATTCAAAAGTCAACTCATAATGATTTAATAAAAGCAAAAATTGATCCTGTTGAGGATTTAGTTCAAACTGATAGAGGCATGGTTAATGATCCTGTTGTTCAGTATATGAGCAGAGATGAACTCGAGAAGACGATCACAAAAGTAAAATCTGAAATGGAGAAGGAGGCAAAGAAAGAAAACTTTATGCAGGCAGCTCAGCTTAGAGATGAGCTATTTCAGTTAAAGAAATTATTATTAGAGAAATTAACTTAAAAAAATTATAAATTGTTGTAACCAACAGCCATTATTATCGCACCTTTTGTTACAACTTTTACATCTTTTCCAGTTTCAGGATCAGTCTCAATTTCTCTGTCAGTTGCAGGTATAATATAATTTAGGTATATCTTCTTTAATCTAAGCTTATCAATGATTATTGAATCCTGCTCAAACCTTGTGTTCCACTGTTCTTCATTTAATGGGCTAGTTTTCTTTTTAGCTTTAATCAATTCAAGTTTAGCTTCTTTAAGTTTGTTAACCATCTCAGTAGTTTCTACAGTAAACTCAGATCCTGAAACATCAGTTTTTTCATAAAGTAAAACTCTTGAATTATATTTTTGCCCCTTGTCATAAATGCGAACTGTGATCGGATCATTTTTAACAGCAACTGAATTGAAAGATAATCGATACTCCTCATTCATTACTGTAGCTATTTCAACTTCTTTAGAATAATCATATTCTTTGTATGCAAAATGGGTTGTTTTTGAACCGTCATATCGATAAGGTTTGAGTGCATTTCTACAATTTTTTCTTAACTCTTTAAGCTCTAAAAGGTATTCTTGGTATGGATCCAATTCATATCCACGTTGAGCATTAACTGTGAACAATGCTACATACATTGATATTATAAATGAAATAAAAATTTTTGTTTTCATGGGGATAATTAATTAAGGATTATTTCATTTCTTAGATCAACAATCATTGATGAAATTAGTTCTACTTCTTCATGTTTAAGTTCAATATCTAAGTATTCGATATTTTCACCAGCTTGTTTGTTAGACCATAGATTATTGTATTCTTCAACAACTTCTTTAATGTGGTCAGTTAAATCTGTTATGTCATCATTTTTATCTTCTATGTGTTCAAGACCTTTGATTAATGCATTTGCTATTGTCATTTGTTCAGAAAGTAATAAGCTTATTTTCTTGTCAACATCACCGACTATTGTTTGAGTTCCTAAGAACATTCCTTCAATCCATGCTCCAGTAAAATAAATTACATTTAAGTCATTGAGTTCATTGTCTTGAATGTAATCATCTGTATTTGTTTGTATATAGATCAAAAGGTCCATAATGCTATCTTGATCTCCGATATTATCTTCAAATCGTTGTATTAGGTTACTTGATTGAAATATAGTTTCTAATCCTATTTTGTTGGATAAGTCTTTTATTACTTTCATGTAATTTCCTGCCTCATCGTATTTTTCGTTTGTTACACAGTAAGCAATATCTGATGCATAAACACCAAAATTTATAGATTGATGGAAAACGGTTGTATAATTATTATTGTTGCTTATTTCATTAGTTATTCCATCCATATATTTCATCTCAGCTTTCTGTAGAATTGAGGCTATTTGAATTGGTGATGGTGCTACAAATGAATAGTCATATTCAGTTGTGTCAATATCAATTTCAATTGAGTGAGAATTTTCAGACTCACTTAAATTTTCATTAGAAATTTTAGTATCATCAGCTGAACTTTCTGACGAACACTGAACAATTATTAAACTAAGAGCTAGAATTAAAATTGATGTTATTTTAAAGTTGTTTTTCATTTTTAAATAATGTGGATTGGTAAATTTATTAAAATAAAAGAGTTATTTAGAAAGAAAGTCATCTTTAAATACTTCAATATCTTTGGACGCAGTTACCAAGTCAGTAAATTTACCTCTAAATCGAGTTGCTTTAACTAGATGATTGTCAATCCAATGATAGTTCCCACCTCTTGGTTTTCCCATCAAAAGACCGTGGTACTTAAAGTTGTGTTTTTTTAACCAAGTTTCTGTGTAAGCTCTGTGCTCTTCGGTTCTAGATGTAAAAAAAGTAATGATATGACCTTCGTCATGCCATTTATTTAAAACTTCAAGAGCATCTAAGTAAGGTTCACAAGTCAACATTCTTTCAGGTTCTTCATTTGGGACATCATCAGTGATGGTTCCGTCAATGTCTATAAGATAGTTCTTGATTTCATCAGATAGTACAGGGCTTAGTTGTTGGCCATCACTATCAACAGTTAATTTGAGGTTGTTTTCTTTTTCCATTTTAGTAATAGATTAGTCTTCTAACTTTGGTTACGTATTTGGCAATTCGAATTACTTGTTTGGTATATCCAAACTCATTATCATACCAAGAATACAATACGCAATTTTTACCATCATCTGATGTTAATGTTGCATTGCTGTCAAAAACAGAGGCACATGTATTGCCAATGATATCATTTGATACCAACTCTTTACTGATTTCAAATTTTATTTGGTTTATTAAATCACCTTTCAATGCCGCTTCTCTTACTAAGTTGTTTATTTCATCAACAGAAGAAGGTTTTTTCAGAGTTAACTTTATGATAGCTAAAGAACCATTTGGAGTTGGTACTCTTACTGCATTTGCAGTTAATTTACCTTTTAAAGAAGGAATTACTTTAGTTACTGCTTTGCCAGCACCAGTTGATGTAATAACCATGTTAATAGCTGCTGACCTCCCTCTTCTAGGTTTCTTATGGAAATTGTCCAATAAGTTTTGATCATTGGTGTAGGCATGAACAGTTTCAATGTGACCGCTATCTACTTCTAAATTATCTTCCATTATTTTTAATATTGGAGAAATAGCATTTGTTGTACAAGATGCAGCACTGAATATATTTTCATTTTCAACATCTTGATCTTTGTGGTTTATTCCATATACTATGTTGGGAACTCCGCTTCCAGGAGCAGTTAGTATTACTTTTGAAGTGCCTTTTGCTTTTAAATGACGACCTAAAGCTTCTCTGTCAGTAAATACTCCGGTATTATCTATTACAAGTGCTTTGCCTATTCCATATTTAGTATAATCTACATCTTCTGGATTGCTAGCTTCAATCAAATGAATTGTTTGGCCGTTTGCTACAATAGCTTTGTTCTCGTAATCTTCAGAAATAGAGCCTTTGAAACTTCCATGTACGGAATCGTTTCTAAGAAGAGCTGCTCTTTTTTCGATCTGAAAATCGTCAACTTTTCTCAAAACAATTGCTCTTAGTCTTAATTGTTGTCCTTTTCCAGCTGCTTTAATTAATTCTCTTGCAGCTATTCTACCAATCCTTCCAAAACCATACAGCACAACATCTTGAGGGCTAAAAGTGTGTTTGTCTTGACCAATAAAATCAACTAATGTTGTGTTTAGAAAATTAGAAATTGAATCAAAAGATTTCTTTTGTTCAGTATATTCATAAGTTAGTTTTCCAATGTCTAGTTTTGATGGAGCTAGGTCCATTTTATGTAGTTCTTTAACTAAATCATTTACCAGTGAAATATCAAGAGGTTTGAAAACAACATCTTTAGCATAATCAAAACAATTCATAAGCTCTGAAATATTTATATTTACTAAATGCTGTCTAAAAAGAACAAGTTCAATTCCTTTTTCGTACATCAATGAGCCAATACTGTTGATTAAATCTACAGCTATTTTCTCCTTATTTACATAGTCATTTAAACTATTTTCATATCCATTTTGAACATTCATGTATTGTGTTTTAATTGTTTATCCTAGGTAGGTTTTTAGTAGTTTACTTCTTGAATTTTGTCTTAATCTTCTTATTGCTTTTTCTTTGATTTGTCTTACTCTTTCTCTAGTTAAATCAAATTTAGTTCCAATTTCTTCAAGAGTTAGTCCATGTTTCATTCCTATTCCGAAAAATAAACTAATGACATCTCTTTCTCTTTCATTTAATGTGGCTAAAGACCTTTCAATTTCTCTTTGAAGAGATTCTCTCATCAACTGAATGTCAGCTTTAGGGCTGTCATTGTTAACCATTACATCAAGTAAAGAATTGTCTTCTCCGTCTGTAAATGGTGCATCTACTGAAACGTGTCTTCCACTAATTTTTAGTGAGTCTTTAACTTTTTCTTCAGGAATGTCTAAAACATTAGCAAGTTCACCTGCACTTGGAGGTCTTTCAAACTCTTGTTCTAGTCTGGAAAATGCTTTGTTTATTTTATTTAGAGAACCAACTTGATTTAAAGGAAGTCTTACAATTCTTGATTGCTCAGCCAATGCTTGAAGAACAGATTGTCTAATCCACCAAACAGCGTAAGAAATGAATTTGAAACCTCTTGTTTCATCAAAACGTTGAGCAGCTTTTATAAGACCTAGATTACCTTCATTTATTAAGTCAGGAAGAGTTAGGCCTTGATTTTGGTATTGTTTAGCTACCGAAACAACAAATCTTAAATTAGCTTTAGTTAGTTTTTCTAAAGCAGCTTGGTCTCCGAGTTTAATTCTTTGGGCTAATTCAACTTCTTGTTCTGCTGTAATTAAATCTTCTCTACCAATTTCCTGTAAATATTTATCAAGCGATTGACTTTCTCTATTGGTTATTGATTTTGTAATCTTTAATTGACGCATGCTTATTTATAGTTTTTTAACTAAAATTTAAGGCGCAAATGTATGATAATCACCTACTCATGTCAAGTCATTTGATATTTATTATACACTTAATGAATTCAATTTTAAATAATAATAAGTGGTTGATAGCTAGAGATTTACATTATCTATTTTAATTTATTCTTAATTAAATTTTCAAATGTTGAAAAGTATTTATTAGATCTTCAATTAATAAACCTCATTAGGTAGTTTAGTATAGTTCTATTTTGGTGCAGGTTGATCCAGCAAATACACCAAAACCATTGTTGACATTTGAGAAAACTTGTACCGGTTGTGCAAAAATATTTGATGAATTATCTTCAAATATTTTTAAAGAATTATAATATCTGTAATGATCATGTGATATTCCATAGAAATATATCGTTATAAATTTAAGCGAGTAACTAGCATCCTGATTGTCTTTGTAAATTAAGTTTTTAATTGAAAAAGTTACTGTCTCTTCATTTGAATTAAAAGTATCGTCTTTAAATATTATTTCTTTTGAATTGGGTGTTCTTTTAGTAAAACTACTTTCTGGTCTTACGTTTATCCATTTTTCTTTGTAGTTTGTATCAACTATACTTGCTCCGTTTTGATCCAAAGTTGTAGTGTATTTTTCTCTTCCAATTTTAACTGCTATTTTGTAGTAATTGCTTATTGATGTCGATTGATTAAAGCTTATTGAAATATTCATTCTTTCATTACTGTTAGAAATAAATGAATTAGTATCTAATGCTAATATTGTAGATTTTTGTGGGGTACTATCAATTGCATTTACAGTTTCAAAATTTAAAGCTGAAGCCTCAATTTTGTACTTCATTCCATCAATAGGTTTTGAAAGACCTTGGTAAAACCCTAATGAGTCGTGAACAAGTGTTTCTATTATTTGATTTTGATCATCAAAAATATGAACGGAAGCATCTTCAATGTTTGATAAGTTGCTTGTGTCAATGACACTCAAGCTTGAACTCAAATGAACATTCCAATTTTCATCAGTTTCAAATATAGAGTTAATTACAATTTTAGGAGTGGTTGTTTCAACATCAAATTCAATTACTTTTTCGCAAGAAATTAAAAAGCTTGATAAAATGAAAATAATGTAAAATGACTTATTCATTTCACAAATTTAATATGAAATTTCCTAAATTTTAAAATATGTCATATGTATTGACTTGAGCCCCTGCAAATATTCCAAATCCATTGGTTACATTGCTGAATACTTGAACCGGTTGTGCAAATGGGTTGCCATTTGCATTTCCATATACTTGATAGCTTTTGCTAAAAAGATAGGTAGGTTCTGTTATGTTATATAAGTAAAGCCTAATATGATCTATTTCTAATTCATCAGCCTTGTCAAATTCCTTTATAATATTGTCTATTTGAATTTCAATTGTTTTTTCTTCTCCATTAAAAGAATTGTCTACAAACAGACCTTGTGTGACTGGGCCTCCACCATAATTTTCAAAAACTGGATCTTCCAAAATCATGCTAGCTGGAAATTCAAAATATTCCATTGTTCCAAAGTCGTCTTCATAAATCAAACCAATTTCAATTTCTAGTCGATAATAATTGCTGAAATTAATGGGGTCTGTGAAAGTTATTGATATATCCATTCTCTCATTGTCTCCAATAGTTGACGATGATGTATCGACATTTGAAATATTTATGGATTCAGGCAACTGATCTTCAGCATTAATCGACACATAGCCGGGAGCTGAAACTTCAATTTTATATTGTTGTCCGGCCTGGGGAATAGTGGTTCCTTTGTAAAAGCCCAAAGAGTCATGTGATAGTACCTCAACTAAGTTATTCTGATTGTCTAAAATAAGAACAGAAGCATTTTCTATGTTTGAAAGTGAACCAGTATCAATTACACTTAAGCTACTACTTACATGAACTTCCCAAAAGTTATCACTTTGAAATAAAGAATTAACAACAATTTTTGGTTGGGTTACATCACCAGTAAAAGGAATTATTTTTTCACATGAAAACAGAATAATCGCTAAAAAAAATAGAATTATAGATTTTAAACTCTTCATTACTTAAAATTTAAATGCGTAATTAAACGATGGAATTAATGGAAATAAACTGTATTGAGAAAGTTGAGGATTACCATTGTCGTTTCTTGTGAATTCTAAATAAAATGGGTTTTGTCTGCTGTAAGCATTATAAACTCCAAGGCTAAAAGTTCGTTCTCCCCATTTTTTTTCTTTTTTAAAATTCATAGAAACATCAAGCCTATGATAAGCGGGCATTCTATAGTTATTTCTTCCTTCAATATGCTCTATCCCTGAGTACTGATTGATGTTGAAATCAGCAAGAGAAGGAACTTGAGTATCAAACAATGATAGATACCTTTCTTGACCAAGAGTTACTGCATTTCCGGTTCCATATACCCAAACTAATCCAATGTTAATGTTGTTGTTGAGTTCGTGCGTTATTGCTATACCAATGTCATGTCTTCTGTCGTATCTATAGGGGAATACATTTCCAAAATTAATAGAGTCAAACTGTCTATTTGACCAAGAAAGAGTATAACCAATCCAGCCAGTTGTCTTTCCTACTTTCTTTTCAAGCATAAACTCTCCACCATATGACCAGCCTCTTCCAGCATATATTTTTGTTTGCCAGTCCTGATCAGTATTAAAAAAAGAAGCACCGTCTTTGTATTCAATTAGGTTTTCCATTGTTTTGTAATATCCTTCAAGAGATAATTCATATTTATTTAAAAAAGTTTTTGCAATACCAGCTGCAAATTGGTTTGAATATTGTGGTTTAACTGACTCAGTTGCGGGAAGCCATAGATCTGTTGGAAGACCAATCCCAGAGTTAGTAAGCAGATGCAAAAATTGAGTCATTGATGCATAACTTGCTTTTAAAGACGCATTTTCAGTTAATAGGTATCTAATACTAAATCTAGGTTGTAAAGAAGGGTACCTTACATTTCCAACTAAAAACTCTGTGTAGTGTAGCCCAATATTTCCTTTTGCTTTAGAATTCAATTTGAATTCATCCTCAACATATCCTGCAATTTCATGAGCATAATGAATTTGAGAACCAAAAGTAGTGTCAATGGCAGAATTACCATTGGTTAAGCTAAATTGATTCACACCAGGTGTAAAAGTGTGATAAATGTCACCAACACCAAATTTTATTAAATGATTAGGATTTAGCATGTAATCAAAATCAATTTTTCCAGACCAATCTTCAATTCCTGAAGTGTAAGCAAATGAAAACCCATCGTTGGTTGTGACACCATTTGTTGTATTGGCAGTTGAGTTATCAGCCCCAATTAAAAAATCATATTTACTGTACCTTAAGGTTGTGTTCATGAAAATTTTGTTTGTTACCATATGGTTCCATCTCAAAGCACTTATTATGTTTCCCCATCTTAATTGAGCTTGTGTATTTTCAACTGTGCTAGTTGAATCTCTTGAGTAAGAATCTGAATTGTCAAGGTACGCTCTGTCTCTACCCATATAGTGACTAAAGAATAAACGATCTTTATCTGAAAATTTATGATTTAATTTGGCATTAACGTCATAAAAGTAATATCCGCCAGAATTATTACTGCTGTTATCTCCTCCTTTATTGTTTCTGTTTTGAGCCATTTTTATAAATGGTTGTGCTAATATGTCTATATATGTTCTTCTTGCAGAGATTAAAAAAGAGGTTTTATCTTTTATAATTGGGCCTTCAAGAGTTAGTTTTGAAGATATTAGCCCAATTGCTCCTTCACCATGAAATTTTTTCATGTTACCTTCTTTCATTTTTATGTCAATTACAGAAGAAAGTCTTCCACCATACCTAGCCGGAAAACCTCCCTTAATTAATTTAGTAGAATGAATTGCATCAGCATTGAATACTGAAAAGAACCCAAATAGGTGAGAGGCATTATAAACAGGAACGCCATCAAGTAGTATTAAATTTTGATCTGGTCCTCCTCCTCTAACATACAGACCAGAAGTTCCTTCACTACCAGTCTGAACTCCTGGAAGCAATTGAATGGTTTTCATTATGTCTTTTTCGCCAAATAATGCAGGTAATGCTTTGACCTTATCCATTGAAAGATCTATGGTACTCATCTCTGCTTTTAAATGAACTTGTTCTTCTTTGTTTGAAAGAATTTCTACTTCTTCAAGCATTTGACTGCTTAGCGAAAAGTTTAATGAAATATCTTCAGTTGGATTTAATTCATAAATCTGATTTTCAAATCCAATGAAACTTACTCTAAGTTTTACTGAATCAGTAGGAATGGTAATGCTGTAAAACCCGTAGTCATTGGATGCTGTTCCTTTACCAGACTTGAAATCATAAATGGATGCTCCAACAAGCTTTTCACCGGTTTCAAGCTCTTCGACATAACCACTTATTGTTATTGTTTTTTGAGCATTGATTAAAAATGGCAAAAAAAGTAGCGCTACAATAATATTTTTCATGGAATTAAATGATTTTTATAATCTAAATTTATTTTGAAAGATCAAGGTTGTGGCCCACTGTTAGGATTGTTTAAATCATCCATTTCAGAATTGGAAACTATACCTTCCTTAATACTATTTTCATTGCAATCAAAGGTGTACTCGTAAAGCAATGGTTGACTTCCATTCTCACCAAAACAATTGCCTTCATCACATAAAATTTTTGTAGCAATATTGTCACATTCGCCCTCTCCATAATCAATCAAAGCTACGGTCATGCAATCTTTTACATATTTGACTTTACCGCTTACAATACAATTGCACTTATCGCTAATTATTATTTTTTCATAAATAAATTTATTCATTCCTTGAAGTTCATCGCATTTTTTATATGCAGGAAAATTTTTATCAGGACATTTAATACAACCAGAGACTAGTGTAAGAAAGAAAATAAATAATAGTAAATTTTTCATGATTGATTTCTAAGCAATAAATATACAAAAGTTTGTAAACTCCTTTGAGAATAAATTTTAATTAACTCAAGCTTTAGTCCTTTTATATTTAAAGAATCTTTGTCTTTGTTTAAGTTAATTAGGTCAGTAATGTTTGGATATTTTTTTGAAAATTCTGTGAAATTTATACTTGTCATTTTAATTTTATAATTATTAAACTATAGTAAAGACGTTCTATTTCTAGAATTGTTGTTTGTGATCAAATGTTTTTTTAAATAGCTGCTAATTCCAATAAAAACCATATCACTTTTAGCTATGAAAATAAAACAGATCTATCTTCTTAAACACCTATTAATTAACTCTTTAGTGAAATAACTATTGTAACTCATTTCTTATTTCTGCGTAGACAGTTGTCCGTTGAACTTAAAATACATGTCCCATTGGATATTGTTTTAAGTCATTAAAATAAAGGGCAACAAATGAAAAATAAATCTATCATACAAAAGCTTTTTTTGGTTTTAGTAACCGTGTTCTTTTCATTGAATATTCTCTCACAGACGAGAGCTTATTACAATAAATATGAATACAGGAAAAAAAGACATGAAATTAATTTTGGTGGTGGTGCAACCAATTGTTTAACAGATTTGGGCGGTTCTGATATGACCGTTGCTGATATAAATGAAAAAGATCGTAATCGTATTTTTAGGTCTGCTTATGATCTCGACATAGCAAAATCTAAATATGTTTTAAATTTTGCTTACATATATCACATGAAGAGTAGACTGAATTTTCGTGCAAATGTTGCTTTAGCTAGTATTTCTGGCGATGATGCTCAAACATTAGAATTCTATCGAAACAACAGGAATCTAAATTTTACAACTTATCTTTTAGAAACGTCTGCAATTTTTGAATTTTATATTTCTTTACCTAGTACTGGAACAAAATATAATTTGAGAAGTGTAGCAGGTCAACGTTTGGCTCCTAGATTTTTTCAGCAATTGGGGTTTTATGTTTTTTCAGGTATTGGTGGTTTCTATTATGATCCAAGAGCGATTAACAATTTAAGTTACAATAGTATAAATTATTGGAATACAGATTTCTCTCCTGTTAATACTCCTAAAATGGTTAGTTTAAGAGATCTTCATACGGAAGGTCAGGGATTGCCAGGTGATCCTGCTGGTTTCACAAATGGACAAACCTATTCAAGATTTGCGCTTTGTATACCAATGGGTTTAGGTGTTGAAAAAGCTTTTAATAGTTATACTGGTTTAAAACTAGAAGCAGGCTATCGTTATACAACAACAGATTATTTAGATGATGTAAGTACAAATTACTTTGATAAAGACGCTATTCAAAGTGCTTATGGTGAAACAGCTGCTACTATGTCTGGAACAAATTCTGGTTCTCTTCATGTTTATGGAGGGTATGCTGCAAATGGTATTTATCCTCAAGATGCGATTCCAGACCCATCAGGGGGAATTAATTATTATACAATCAACAGAACATCAACAGAGGAAGGGTTTCAGAGAGGTAACCCAAATAATAAGGATGTTTATATGTTTGCTACACTTTCTTTCTATAAAAAGTTTAATAGTCAACCTAGAGCTTACAGTACCATTTTAAAGCATCAAAAAAGAAAAATTAAAGCTTCTTTTTAAATTTGATTATTTGTTCCTTGCATATTCTAATTGAGCTTTTAGCTCAATAATAGAATTTTCCCAGTTTGATAATTTTAAAGCATCATTATGTTCTATATCAGCTTCTATAGTTGCATTTCTAATTTGATTTGCCCATTGATCAATTAGAGGATTAATAGTTTGTTCAGACATTGGACCTTCTATCAAAGAATCTTTCAATTGTTGATACAAAGAATCATATCTAGCTAATCCACCAATTATTCTATCGCAAGCAGCTGATTTTTGATACATGCCCCATGTTCCATATTCAAAGGCTTGACAATTGTTGGTTGTGTCTCCCCACATATCTGCAATTGGAGTAACAGGATTAGTATTGGTAATTATGTTTTCAAAAGCATTATCTAAATCCCAAGGAATTAAATGTACTTTGTTGGTTGAAGGGTTTTCATACCAAAAGAAGTTGTGTGGTTCACAACCACCCCAGCTACAATACCAATGAAATGGACCATCGTCATTTCTTATTGTTCTGTCCACAACAGCTAATGCAATGGATTGGTTAAGATTCATGTGGTTATTTAACACAGTCTGAATTTCTGAATCGTTAGCATTTATGATATTTTGAGCAAAGTTTTTTATTATATTTATATTAACTCCAGTCTGTCTGTTTGACACAAGTCCTTCGTAGAATTTTCGATCGTTTTGAACAGAATTATTTGATTTTAAAGGCCACACTTCTTTGTATAAATTTCCAGAGCTTCCCAAGAAATTGTATTTAGTAAATTGTTCATCTATTTGTTCAACCAAAGCAAATAATCCGTTGAATTCACCGTTTATGTACAATTTTGCATGAATACATCTTGGTGCAGGAACATCCATTTGACTAAAAAGCCAGTACCCTAAACGATCATGCATTTGAGAATTGTCTAAATTCATTGAGTGCAGTTGTATGGTTTTAAGATCATAAAAAGTAGAATGGTAACCTTTCCAATCAATTTTAAATTTCATCGAAAGTTTTGTAGCTGTTTTGGTTCCTGATGGATTGCTCCAATTGTTTCCACTAACACCTCCAACAAAAGCACCAATAGATCCTTTGTATCTAATTCCTATTGGACTTA
>JBELEU010000014.1:0-23110 GCA_042093455.1 Crocinitomicaceae bacterium
CATTTTTGGAAAAAAGAGATAGAAATTTTAAAAAATACCCTAAGTTTCCTTAATTATAATTCTGAGTAAATATCAATCATAAACTGTTCAATCAACTTAAATGATTCAATGCTTGAACATGTTAAATGATTAAGCATAATAGTGAAAGTATAATATTCCTTATTCTTAATAAAATAACCAGCATAGCACCTAATGCCATCCATAGAACCACTTTTGCCATAAAAATTATTTTGCAATATTGTTCCATCACCTAGATATCTTAAAGTACCTGTTTTTCCTGCTAATGGAAGCGTAGCTATGAAATCATTCTTAATATTAGGGGTTTCACTTTTATACATATGAGTCAATAAATCATTCATCAACGATGGAGATATAGCATTTTTCCTAGACAAACCACATCCATCAACCATTGTAAACTTTTCGTCACTCTTAAGTGTTTTTAACCAATATTTTTGCATTGCTAAGGCTGCATTATCTAATGTTTTGACACTATCCAATACAAACATTGTTTTCATTAAAACATGCTCCGTATAGTTGTTATTACTTTTGTGATTAATGTTTTGAATTATTTTTTTTAAAGTCGGTGATCTATAAACTAGCAATGTGTCTAAAGAACCTATTGGAGGTATTTCATCCCCTTCAAATTCTATCAAACTACTGACTTCATGAGAAAGAAATTTCTCAGGATTATGCATGGATATTTTCACTTTAAAATCATTTTTATTTAAAGGTATTTCACCTGATATATATCTGTTTTGGTTATTTGGCCCACCAAAGCCATAAGCCAAGTCTTTTTTTGTTTCACCAGTAACGACTTGGTTTTCAATATTAAATTCATCAATTTGAGGGAATAATCTTGAAATAGTAGTCAATTCTCCTAAATTGTTGGAAGAATTAAAATAAACTTCTACAGTATTATCCCTAAAAGTTAAATCAGAAACACCAGCTCCGTAATAATTTCCAATATCGCCCCATAACCAAGTACTATTAATTGTGTAATCAGTTATATTATTCTGTAATATTTTCAATTTCCCTTTAAAACCTTTAATGTTTCTAGCAGCTAGTGTGTCAGATAAATCGGATATAAAACTCCTGTTTTTAAAATACTTGCTCTCCAAACTGGGATCCCCACTACCTTTTATATATAAATCTCCATCAATCTGATTTGAAGAGCTATTGAAACTGCCTCTAGATAATACAATTGTTTTAAAATAAAAATCTGGAGAAAGGACTGAGAATGCTATAGCACTAGTAAAAAGCTTTTGAATTGAAGCAGGAATAAATAATTTATGCTCATTATAAGCCAATATATCTTGATCCGATGAAACATTCTTAAGTTGAACCCCAATTTGTGAAGAAGATAATTCTTCATTGTTTACAAAATTTACAAGAAGGCTATCCAAAGCATTTTTCTGAGCAGTTAAATTAAAAGCAATTAAGACTAATACGTAAAAAACAATTTTTTTCATTTGTAATTTTTCAAAAATGATATTCAAATTTCGTTCCAATCGTTAAATTAGCCAAAAAGAATAAGGGAATGTGTGGAATCGCAGGATTTATCAGCTTAAACCAACCAATAGACCATAGTAGTTCAAACCTTGAATTGGCCCTTAAGAGAATGCGTAGAAGAGGACCAGATGCACAAGGTATTTACAGAAAACCAAAAGTTGAATTGGGCCATACAAGGTTAAGCATTATCGATACTTCAACAGATGCTAATCAACCTATGAATGATGAATCTGGAAGATACACGCTAGTATTTAATGGTGAAATTTATAATTTCAAAGAGCTAAAAGAAAACCTAAAAAAAAATGGAGTTAACTTCAAAACTGAATCAGATACAGAAGTTCTCTTGTATGGATTTATTCATGAGGGAAAAAGTTTTTTAAACAAGCTAAATGGTTTTTTTGCTTGTTGTTTTTATGATAGCATTAAAGACAAATCTATTTTAGCAAGAGATCGTTTTGGAATTAAGCCTTTCTATTACTACCATCATTCTAATAAATTCATCTTTGGGTCTGAACTAAAAGCTATTTTAGCCTACCCTATTGAAAAAACTATTGATCATGATGCTTTGAACCAATATTTCAGATTCAATTACATTCCTGCACCACAAACTATTTTTGAATCATGTAAAAAATTATTGCCTGGGCATTGTATAACCATTGAAAAAAATAAACTTAAAATTGAATCCTATTATCATTATTATCCAACTGATATTAATTCAGATAGCTATGATGATGCTAAACAAAAAGTTAGCGACTTAATTTATAAGTCTGTTGAAAAAAGAATGATTTCAGATGTTCCTTTGGGAACTTTTTTAAGTGGTGGGGTAGATTCAAGTATTATTTCTGCAGTTGCTTCTAAAATAAAACCAGACCTAAATACATTCTCCATTGGTTTCCCAGATGAACCTCTTTTTGATGAATCAAAACATGCCGAAAATGTTGCTAAATATTTAAACACAAATCATCATACTTTTCAGGTCACCAATTCAACACTTTATCAAAACCTGGATGAAATTTTGGAATACATGGATGAACCGTTTGCTGATTCATCAGCTATTAATGTTTATCTATTATCCAAAGAAACTAGAAAGAATGTAACTGTATCCCTTTCAGGAGATGGGGCCGATGAACTTTTCTCAGGATACAACAAGCACCAAGCATTACACCTTTCCTTACAAAAAAATTTAACCAATAAACTTGTCAAAAGGTTTGGTGGGTTAGCAACTTTCCTTCCAGATTCTAGAAATTCAAAACTTGGGAATTTAGGTAGAAAATTAAACAAACTACATCATGGCTTAAAATTATCCAACAATGAGAGATATTTAGAGTGGGCATCTTTCATGAATAAAGAAGATATTTATAAACTAACCCATTTATCTTACAACAACTATTCATTTAATAATTTAGCAAAAGGTGAAGATAAATTCAACGACTTTTTGAGTCAGGATTTCAATCTGGTATTGGTCAATGACATGTTAAAAAAGGTAGATTTAATGAGCATGGCTAACAGTCTAGAAATAAGAACACCTTTCCTTGACCATGAACTTGTTAATTATGTTTTTTCATTACCTTCTCATTACAAAATTGACAGAAAAAATAGAAAAAAATTACTCAAAGACTCTTTTACCAAAGAGCTTCCAAATGAAGTATTCAATCGAAATAAACACGGATTTGAAGTTCCACTCAAAAAATGGTATGAAAAGGAATTAAAAACTTTTTTAGACAATCACATTTTTACTAACAACATACTGGTGAAAGAAGGGTTATTAAATCATGAAGGAATTCAAAATATTCATCATAACTTTACTACTAGTTCATCTGGCAATAATGTCTATCATATTTGGGCTATAATTGTACTAGAAAAATATTTTAAAGAAAATATATTGTAAGTTATAAATGAAAAAAGTTCTACGTATTATCAATAGGTTCAATCTGGGTGGGCCGACTTACAATGCAGCTTACTTAACAAAATACTTATCAAGTGATTATGAAACACTTTTAGTAGGTGGCCAGCACGATAAAACTGAGGCTAGTTCATCTCATATTCTAGAGGATTTAAATTTAAATCCAATTATCATCCCTGAAATGAGAAGAGAAATTAACTTCAAGAATGATCGAATAGCCTATCAAAAGATTAAAAACATCATCAATGAATTCAAACCTGATATAGTTCACACTCATGCTTCGAAGGCAGGGGCAATAGGGAGAATTGCAGCAAACAAAGCAGGTGTTAAACAAATATATCACACCTTTCATGGACATGTATTTCATTCTTATTTTGGAAAAACAAAAACAACATTTTACAAAAACTTAGAACGTTACTTGGCTAAAAAATCAACAAAAATTATTGCAATTAGTGAAATTCAAAAACATGAATTAGTTGATATTCATAAAATATGTAAATCTGAAAAGGTCAAAGTAATTCCACTTGGATTTGACTTAGATAGATTTAAAGAAAATCAAGAAAACAAAAGAGCTATTTTCAGAAAAGAGTGGAGAATTAAAGAAAATGAAATTGCAATTGGTATTATTGGAAGAATTGTACCCATTAAAGATCATCATTTCTTTATTGATGTAATTGAAAAAATAAAAAAAATTACAGATAAAAATGTACGTTTTTTTGTCATTGGAGATGGTGAAAGTAAACAAGAAATCATTAATTATGCCAATAGCAAAAATTTAAGTACAAGTACTAATACCAACCCAGCAACAATTCAATTTACATCTTGGATTAAAAATATTGACATTGCAAATGCAGGTCTAGATATTATTTGCTTGTCTTCAAAAAATGAAGGAACACCTGTTAGCTTAATTGAAGCACAAGCAAGTTATAAACCAATAGTATCTACGAAAGTTGGAGGAATTAACGATGTTGTAGTTGACAATAAAACAGCCTTATTATCTGATGTAGGAGATCTTGATTCATACGTTAGAAATTTAAGTTACCTAATTAATGATAATAATCTTAGAGACAGGTTTTCTTTAAATGCAGAAAACCAATCTAATATATTCACTTATAAAAGACTAGTTAATGATATTGAAAAACTATACTCAAATTAGCTTTGTAACGCAAAGTTCTTTGTTTTTAAATGATTTTAATATATTTGTACTATGATTAAAGTAATTAAACAATTTGGGCTTACCTATTTGGCTCTTGTGATTTTCAACTCTTGTACTGTTAATTCACATATTATGTTGAAAACACCAAAAGATTATGTTTTTAACGAATTAAACCCTAACAACAACAAAGAAGAATACAAAATAGCTATTAATGATGTAATTGTTTTCCAATTGTACACAAATAATGGTTTTCAACTAATCGACATGTTCAATCAAAATGGAAATGCTAACCAACAAAATAGAAGCATGATGATGGGAGGTAATGGAAATATTGGAATTCAATATATGATAAGACAAGATAGCTTAGTTGAATTGCCCATACTTGGTGAGGTTAGCTTAGTTGGAAAAAGCATAAAAGAGGCAGAAATATTTTTAGAAAATAAATTTTCTGAATTTTATGTAGATCCGTTTATTAACATTAACATAAACAGTAGAAGAGTATTTATTTTTACTGGAACTGGAGGTGACGCTAGAGTTCTTCCTTTGACTTATAACAACATGACATTATTTGAAGCACTTGCTATGTCCGGAGGAATTGGACAGAACGGAAAAGCCAAAAAGATAAAACTTATAAGACCAAAAGAAGATACAGCTGAAATATTCTTGATTGATCTATCAACTATTGATGGAATTAAAGACGGTAACATGGTATTACAATCACACGACATAATATATGTAACACCGAATCCAAATTATGCATCTGAAATTTTAACAGATATAGGACCTGTTCTATCTCTCATTTCTACTTTGACATTAACATGGGCTACATACATTAATTTGATACAATAAATAATTATGATACCTGAAGAAATTAAAAATACGGAAGACAATTTATTGCGTTATAAAGAACGAATTGCAAATTTTAGTAAAGAATTTGAAATTGGATTATTTTTATATCTCCTTAAAAAATCAAGATTAAGCATACTTTTAGTATTTATTATTTCTTTTTCTATTGGTTTTATTTATTTGAGATACACCCCAAACAAGTACCAAACATCATCAACTATTCAAATTAACATTAAAGATAAAGCAGATGAATTATTAGATATTTATTCATTCCAACAGAAAACAAATATAAATTCTGAAGTTGAATTGATAAAATCACAAATTATAATTGACAAAACGATAGAAAAATTTGATGAAAAAGTAAGATATTACAGTGAAGGAGAGATTTTAGTGAGAGATTTATATAAAAATAGCCCATTTAAATTAAAAGGCTTTCAAATCAAAGATTCTAACATTCTAGGAAAACCAATTTATATTAATAAAAATGGAGAATATTTTGAATTAACTAACTATGATAAAAGTATAATTTATAGTAGTTACATAAAACCAAATGAATTTTTTAGCTCTGATAAAATTTCAGGAAAAATAACTTTTAATAATATTAATTCATTTAAAGATGCACTTAATCAATCAGAATATTTTTTTAAAATAACTTTAATAAAAGAATTGAGAGATGAAATAATGCAAGGTTTAGAAATCTCTATTCTTGATTATTCAGCAAACACAATAGGCATTTCCTATTCACATACAAATCCAACATTTGCAAAAGACATTTGTAATACTATTGCAAAAGTATACATAGCCTATGATCTAGAAAAAAAGGCATTGAGTTCTATAAATATTGTTGATTATATCTCTACTCAAAAAGACAGTGTCAATGTAAGACTTAAATCAAGTGAACAACAAATACAAATTTTCAAAAAAGCAAATAATGTCAATTCATCATCCATAATTAAAGAGTCTCAGATTTCGAAAATAAATGAAATTGAAAATGAATTGGTAAAAAACCAAGTAGACATTACACTTTTGAATCAATTTCAAGAAATGTTTCAAACATCATTGAGTAAAAAAATAAGTTCAAATTCAATTAAAAGCTTAGCTCTTTCTAAAATTTTCTATGACAATCAAATCATTCAAGCCATGATTGAGTCTTTAGAAAAAAATGTCACTAATAGAGACGGTTTATTAAGAGATGTTACTGAAAGCAATGAAAATGTAGTTCTACTCAATCATCAAATTGAAGAAGAGATACTATATATCAGAAAAGCTATTGAATTGATTAAAAACCAAAAAAGAAAAGAAAATAAAGCATTAGAACAAAAAATATTCATTCTGGAAAAAAAATTACTATCTCTTCCAGAAAAAGAATTAGAACTCACGAGATTAGAGCGAATTCATGAAATAAACAATAAATACTACACTTTACTATTAGAGAAAGAAACAGAATATGAACTCTCTAAGGCAGGAATTACAACTTACAATGAAATTTTAAGATCAGCAGGTTTAAGTGAATCACCTATTTCTCCTAAACCTATTTTAGTTTATGTCATAGTATTTGTTTTAGGGTTAATTGTTTCTGTTGGACTTTCATTAATTAAATACTTATTGCATGATAAAATAACGTCTCTCTTTGAAATTTCTAAATATTCAAATGGCTCAATTTCAATACTCGGAATGATTCCGCTTCTAAAAAGTAAAGTTCCAATATCACAATTAATGGTTGACAAAAGCCCTAAATCTTTAATGACCGAATCATTCAGAGCTGTAAGAACCAACCTTCAATTTATTTCAAATGATAAAAAATCAAAAGTTATAGGAATTAGTAGTACCATTTCAGGTGAAGGAAAGACATTTCTAGCCATTAACCTTGCAGGAATAATAGCCTTCACAGGAAAAAAAGTGGTGGTGATTGATTTAGACATGAGAAAACCTAAGATTCACCTAGGTTTTGGAATCAAAAATGTAAAAGGAATGAGTGACCTTTTAATTGGTAAAGTTCAAATTAATGATTGTGTTAACCATAGTACTTTAAAAAATTTAGATTTCATTACCGCAGGAACTCTACCTCCAAACCCCTCTGAATTAATCATAAGTGATAATTTTACAGAAGTTATTGACAACCTAAAAGGGCTATACGACACGATTGTTATTGACAACCCACCTGTAGGATTAGTAACGGATGGAATTCCAGTTCTTCAGATGGCTGATTATCCTATCTATGTTTTCAAAGCAAATTTTTCTAGAAAAAACTTTGTTCAAAATGTTGATCGTCTTGTTAATGAAAATAATCTCTCTAAACTATCCGTAGTTCTTAATGGAGTCGACACATCAGGCAGTGGAGGGTATGGGAAAAGATACAGTTATGGGTATCATTATGGTTATGGTTATGGTTACGGTTATGGTTATGGATCAAATGGATATAATTCCTATTACAGTGAAGACGATGATCTAAGAAAAAAGAGTATTTTTAAACGCATTTTAAATGTTTTTAAAAAGGATTCTAGTGAAAGTAATTGATACACCAATAAACAGTTTAGTTTTAATCGAACCTAAAGTTTTTAAAGATTCTAGAGGTTATTTCTTTGAATCTTTCAATTCAAAATTATTTAAAGAGAAAACTAATATTGATCTAACTTTTGTTCAAGACAATCAATCTTGTTCTCAAAAAAATGTTTTGAGAGGTTTACATTTTCAGAATCCACCTTTTGACCAAGGAAAGCTAGTTAGTGTTCTAAAAGGAAGTGTTTTAGATGTAGCTGTTGATATCAGAAAAAATTCATCTACTTATGGACAACACTTTAAGGCAGTATTATCAGATAAAAATCTTCAGATGATGTACCTTCCTCCTGGTATGGCTCACGGCTTTTTAACTCTTGAAGATAATACTGTTTTCACCTATAAGTGTACCAATTACTATAACAAAAAATCTGAAGGTAGCTTGTTATGGAATGATACTGATTTAAATATTGACTGGTCAGTAATTAATCCTATTCTTTCAGAAAAAGATGAACAAGGAGAAAATTTTTGTTCTTTTGTATCCAAATTTTAATTCGATTATATTTTGGAATATATATTTTTAGTTTATGCTGTTTTTTTTGTTAGTGTAGTAATGTTCAGTCTATTGATAAATACTATACTTTTAAAATTCTCAACCACATTAGGTATTAGAGAAAATGAAAAACCTTTGATTCGTTGGAGTTCAGTTTCAAGACCCGCATTAGGTGGAATCTCATTTTATATTTCTTTCTTGATTGGGACTGCCAGTTTTGGAATATTCTTTAACAATGATGCATTATTTAACGATGGTCAAGTCATTGGATTGCTTTTTGCAAGTTCATTGGCTTTTCTTATGGGTTTAGCAGACGATGCATACAATACTAGGCCTTTTTTAAAGTTCTTTGTGCAAATAGCCTGTGCAGGAATACTAATATTTTCAGGAAACTACAGCGCACAAGAAACTTGCTTTACAATACAATTATTTGACAATGAAATATTAAATATTGTTTTGACTTTATTCTGGGTTATTGGAATAATGAATTCAATAAACATGTTGGACAACATGGACGGAATAACTGCTATAACCTCACTATTTATTCTATTAACCGCCTTGGTTTTTTTGACGATTAACAAAGATTTTAAAAACTATGATTTTATAGTACTACTTGCCGTTTTTGCTTCTTTAATAGGGTTTTTATTTCACAATTGGAATCCGTCTAAAATGTTTATGGGTGATTCAGGAAGTCAATTTCTTGGTCTATTAATTGCAGCTATTGGAATAAAGTATTTTTGGAATTCGACAGATTTTATAAACGGTGAATTCATTTCATCTAAGCAGGTTATTGTGGTTCTAATTGTATTTATACTACCCATATGTGACACAACTAGTGTTGTAATTAACAGATTAGCACGAAAACAATCTCCTTTTGTTGGGGGAAAAGACCATACTACCCATCACCTATCCTATTTGGGTTTTTCTGACAGTCAAATTGCATTTATTTATTTAGGAATTTCATCTCTTTCACTTATAATTTCAATTGCCCTCTATAGGTTTATAAATGATTGGAGTTATTGGATTGCAATTGGATTTTTCATTTATTTCTTAGGGGTTTTTACATCACTCTACATTACCACTCAACAAAACAAAGACAAAAGAAGTTAATTCTTAATATCGCTACTTTACAAACAAAACTTTAAAATCATTTAATTGCTGTAATGAAAAAACAAAGTTATATCGAAGTAATTGGAGCAAGAACACACAACCTTAAGAATATATCAGTTTCTATACCTCATCAAAAACTAATTGTTATTACAGGTTTAAGTGGAAGTGGAAAATCTTCATTGGCTTTTGACACTATTTTTGCAGAAGGTCAAAGAAGATATTTAGAAACATACAATGCCTATGCAAGACAGTTTGTTGGAAACCTAGCTAAACCTGATGTTGATAAAATAAATGGCCTTAGTCCCGTTATTGCAATCGAACAAAAGACCGTTTCAAAAAACCCAAGATCAACTGTAGGCACTATAACCGAAATTTATGATTATTTAAGATTGCTTTTTGCGAGAGCTTCAACAGCAATTTCACCTGAAACAGGGTTAAAAATGATCAGTTACACTCAAAAAGAGATAATTAACCTAATAAAGAAAGAACAAAACAACAACACCATTTCTCTTATTGCACCATTAGTTAAATCTAGAAAAGGTCATTATAGAGAACTATTCGAACAAGCTTTTAAACAAGGTTTTTCAAAAGTATTAATCAACAACGAACTAATTGAAATTGAGCCTGGTATGCGTTTAGATCGTTACAAAACTCATGATATTGGATTAGTAATTGATAGAATTAAAGTTAGTGAAAAAAATAGTAAACGGATTGAAGATAGCATTGCTTTAAGTCTTCATAAAGGCAAAGGTGAAATAACAATTATTAATCAATTTGAAGAAAAGAAAACCTACAGTAAATGGTTAATGTGTTCTGCTACCGGGATAACGTTGAATGAACCAGAACCCAATATATTTTCATTCAATTCACCAAAAGGTGCATGTCAAAAATGCAATGGTCTAGCTAGTATTTACGAAGTTGAGTTCAATAAAATCATACCAGACATTAAGAAGTCAATTAAAAAAGGAGGCATTGAACCATTGGGGAAATTTGAAAAAAATTGGACTTTCAAGCAAATTGAAACTCTTCTTAAATTCAATGGCTTCAATTTAGACACTCCAATTAAAGAAATTGAAGAAACGTGTTTGCAAAAAATACTATACGGAACAACTGAATTTTTAAAAGTACTTGGCGACAATGGAGTTCATGATGTTTTAAATGGGTTTGAAGGTGTAGTCAATTTCATATCCAGACATCATAAAGAAGGAGGTAATAAAATCAAACGATGGGCATCTAGCTATATGAATAAAAAAGTATGTCCTGAATGTAATGGCTCAAGATTAAGTAATAAAAGCAATTGGTATAAGGTTGGGGACACCAGCATTAATGAACTCACTAAAATGGAGATAAATGAACTCCAATTGTGGGTTCAAAATATTCATAAAAAATTAAATAAAAACCAACAGCTTATTGCAAAAGATTTATTAAAAGAATTATCCAATAGAATTGGATTTTTAATCAATGTTGGACTGGATTATCTATCTCTAAACCTTCCTGCAGCTACACTATCTGGAGGAGAAGCACAAAGAATTCGTCTAGCCTCTCAAATTGGTTCTGAACTAACTGGAGTTCTTTATATTTTAGATGAACCTTCAATAGGGCTTCATCAAAGAGACAATTACCGCTTAATTAATTCACTTAAGAAATTACGAAACAAAGGAAACACAATTATTGTTGTTGAACACGATAAAGACATCATGAATGAAGCCGATGAAGTGATTGACATAGGTCCTGGTGCAGGCGTATTAGGCGGTGAGATAATTGCTCAAAATTCTCCAAAAAAATTAGATCCTAACAAATCTGTGACAGCAAAATATCTACTAAACAATAGTGGAATAAAAAACAAAATAAGACCCTACAATCTAAAAACATCTATTTCAATTGAAGGAGCAACTGGAAATAATCTCAAAGGAGTTTCAGCTACTTTTCCATTGAATTGTTTTACATGCATTACTGGAGTTTCTGGGAGTGGAAAATCAACTTTAGTTAACGAAACACTCTTCCCTATATTAAACAAGCATATTTACAAGGCAGTAAAAACTCCATTAGACTACAAAAAAATTAAGGGATTAGAATTTATAGATAAAGTCATTGGTATAAACCAGTCTCCAATTGGACGAACACCTAGATCTAATCCTGCAACGTACACAGGTATTTTTAATTTGATTCGGGATTTATTTGCTCAGTTAACCGAATCTAAAATTAGAGGCTATAAACCAGGTAGGTTTTCATTCAACGTTAAAGGGGGAAGATGTGAAACATGTTCTGGTGCTGGAATGAAATTAATAGAAATGAATTTTCTTCCTGATGTGTATGTAAAATGTGATCAATGCAACGGTAAAAGATACAATCGAGAAACTCTGGAAGTAAAGTTCAAAGGAAAATCAATAAATGATGTTCTTAATTTAACAGTTTCTGAAGCGACTGTGTTTTTCAAAGAGGTTTCATTTATATATGACAAAATAAAAGTTCTTGAAGACGTTGGTTTGGGCTACGTTCACCTTGGACAATCTTCTACAACTCTTTCTGGTGGAGAGGCACAGCGAATTAAACTAGCTACTGAACTATCTAAAAAAGAAACAGGGAATACATTTTATATTCTTGATGAACCAACTACTGGATTACATCATGAAGATATTAATTTACTTTTATCTGTATTAAATCAACTTGTTGATAACGGTAATACAGTCCTAGTAATTGAACACAATATGGATGTCATCAAAAATGCCGACTATATTATCGATATGGGGCCCGATGGAGGAAAAAATGGTGGACAAGTTATTTTCCAAGGAACTCCTAAAGATCTATTAAAAAATAACAATAGCCATACAGGAAAATTCTTAGCTTTAGAGAAGTAACCTCTAAATTTTAAGTTTTATGAGTAAAGAAGAGATGAAAAATTGGAACAACATCAAGACCAATGACAGTTGGGCAGTCTTTAAAATCATGTCTGAATTTGTAGAAGGATTTGAACGACTTGCTAAAATAGGCCCATGTGTTTCTATTTTTGGATCAGCTAGAACAAGTCCTGAAAATAAATACTACATAATGGCTGAAGAACTAGCCTTTCAACTTACTAAAAACAAATATGGAGTTATTACTGGTGGAGGGCCAGGCATAATGGAAGCAGGAAATAAAGGGGCAAAAAGAGGAGGCGGAAAATCTGTTGGACTAAATATTGAACTACCATTTGAACAGGTTTCTAATGATTATATAGATAATGATAAATGCATCAATTTTGACTATTTTTTTGTAAGAAAAGTCATGTTCATTAAATATGCTCAAGGCTTTGTTGTTCTTCCAGGTGGTTATGGAACATTAGATGAAATGTTTGAAGCATTGACTCTCATACAAACAGAAAAATCAGGGAAGTTCCCTGTCATATTAGTAGGAAAAGATTTCTGGAGTGGTTTAATAGAGTGGATTAAAAATACATTATTAAAAGAAGAAAATAATATAAGCCCTGAAGATTTAGATTTAATCACAATTGTTGATTCCCCTGAAGAAGCAGTAGATTGTATCAATAATTTTTATAAAAAATACCATCTAAAACCAAATTTTTAAGTATTCTGCATACCTTTATATTATCATTTAAATTATAATGAAAAAAATAATATTATTAGCTGTTTTTATTTCTTCTACTTTTTTTGGGGTTTCTCAGGAAAGTGATTCCATGTCACCAGAAATTTTCACTATTGGAATTGGCACACAATTGAATAGTTTTTTCGGTGATATTAAAAATCAAAAAACATCCAGTGCATTTACCAATAGTAGAGCAGCATGGTCCATTGATATTGAGAAAAGACTTTCAAAAATATTTGGAATTCAGTTAGAGTACGTTAACGGAAAATTATCTGACAATTACAGATCTATCCACCTTAATGAAAATAAAAATTTTGAATCTTCATTTCACAAAATAGGAACAAATATTATTTTAAATTTTGACAACTATTTAGAAAACAAGGGGAACTTCTCCCCTTATGTTGCTTTTGGAGCTGGTTTGTTTTCATTTAACTCTAAAGGCGACTTAAGACAAAAACGGAAATCCATATGATTCAGCTTCTATATTTTACAGAGATTACAGCTACGAAACTGTACTTGAAAACGATACTATAGAATACAAAAATTCTACATTAACTGCACCAATAACATTTGGATTTAAATGGAAAGAGAGTAGATACCTTCAAGGAAGAATATACGCTTCTTATGACTTTATATTTTCAGACTGGGTAGATAATCTAAAATTAAACGACAATAACGATCATTATTTAAGCTTAGGATTCACTTTCAACTATGCAATTCATCGTAAAAACAATACCAAAAAAGAAAAACTAGATATAGATTGGTACAAATTTGACCACACCGATGAAGATAAAGATGGAGTAATCGACATCAATGACAAATGCCATCATACTGGAAAAAACATTGAAGTAGATATAGTAGGATGTCCACTTGACACTGATAAAGATGGTGTTCCAGATCATTTAGATTTAGAACCCAAAACAAAAAATATTTCACATGTTGATGAGTTTGGTAGAGAATTAACAGATAGTTTAATTTTCGAAAGGCTGCATCATGAAGATTCAATAGAAATTGAAAAGAATCAAATGTTTTCAGATACTACAGAAAATGATGAAATGAATTTTCACTATCAACACATGAATCCAAGTCCAAGAAACTCAGTTATATTATCAAAAAAATTGGAATTTAAATTCTGGGCTATAAAACCCGAAAATTTACTAAATGTATAATTTAGAATTAAATTGATTTAATCATTTCGCTACTAACCACCCTTACATTTTCAACAATTTTACACCTTTATCAACATTTTCATATTGAAAATTAGGATTTAGGTCCTGTTGATATAGTTGCTCTCAAAATTAGATTTGTAGAACAGACAAATCTATTTTATGATCAAATCCATACTAATAATAATTAACCTATCAGCTATAATGCTATTTTCAATATTTAATATTGAAGACATTGTTATTACACATGACGGCCCAAAAACGTTAGCTATTGGGGAAACATCTGAGGTGAAAATTATTATTAATAAAATGGACTTTTCAGGTCCAGGAAGATTAAAATTAAATTTGGAACAAGCTAAAGGAATTAAAATTTCAGAAAAAGAAAATGACGGTGCATCATTTACCTTCACTGACAATGAAGGATTGTATATATGGTATGATTTACCAAGTTCAAAAAATATTGAAATAACATATCTCGTAACCACTACAAACGAGACAAAAGGAATGAAAAAAATAAGTGGTACATTTTCATTCATCAACGACAATGAAAGAAAGCAAATAGAAATAAAAAGTTACATCTTTGAAATTGCTGAAAAAGAAGAAATAGTTCAAGCTCCCCCAACTGTAAAATCAGTAAGAACTATTGAAAAAAATGACAACCATTATGTTGTAAAAATTCATACAACTAAAGGTAAACACAAAGGATTTGCACGTATTAAAGATAAATTACCACTCAATTATACAGCGGAAGCAATTGAGACAGATGGGGCAGTATTTAAAAACATTGATGGTTCTGCAAAATTCATATGGTCTGATCTTGCAGAAGAATTAGAGAGTTTTACTGTATCTTATAAATTAAAACACATAAACAACTTAGATACTTCTTTCAGTATTAATGGTGAATATGCTTCAGAACATCTTATTGAAGAAGGTTATACAGCAGGAATAGAAATACCGGTGAGTTACTATATAAAAGATTCAGAAAACTTCGCATATAATACTTTAGAAAACGACACTACTAAAGCTGAAAAAGAAAAAATAATATTAGACGAAATTGTATTAAATGACAGCATTGAAAAAGAAATTTCAGAACCTGATGTTGCAATAATTCAAGAAGAAAAAGAGGAAGAGGCAATTCAACAGATGGAGCCAGAACCTGATGTCTCTATAATAGAGGAAGAAGAAAGTACAGAAACAGCATCAATTGATGAGAAAATTCTCATTGACAATACAATAAGCACAGAGAAAGTAAATACTCAGATTAATTATAAAGTTCAAATATTAGCTGCACACAGAATAGCAGGAAAAGAATATTTTGCCAAATCATTTAAATTCAATGACAAATTTGACTTAGAAAACCACGAAGGATGGGTGAAATACACAACAGGAAATTTCAATCAATACAAAGGGGCAAGAGATAAAAGAAATAATTTATCTAACCATAATTTTCCAGGACCATTTGTTACCGCATATAACAATGGTGTAAGAGTTACTGTACAGGAAGCATTGATTGTTTCAAAACAATCGTGGATTCAATAAAAAGTTTTGATCAAAAAAAATCCCCAAATTGGGGATTTAAATATTATATCGATTAAGACATCCTATCTTTTATGTCTAGCTTCATCAGAAACAGAAACTCTTTTTCTACCTTTTCTTCTTCGAGCATTGAGTATCTTTCTACCATTTTTAGTAGCCATCCTTGATCTAAACCCGTGCTTGTTTTTTCTTTTTCTATTAGATGGTTGAAATGTTCTTTTACTCATAGCTTTAATTTTATTTGAGTTTGCAAAAATATACCTTTTTTAATTTTATCAAAAATTCTTATGCAAATAATTACTCAAAAATGCATTATTAGTTACTTTTCAGTGTTAACTAAGTAAAAAATATACATTTACAAACTAATTTTTACAACCAAAATGAAGAAGAAGCGAAATTTCAAACAAATTAAAAGTTCACTACAAATTTTCAAGTTTCTTAAACCCTATAAATGGATATATTTTTTGGGATTATTCTGTTTGTTAGTTTCCTCTTTATCAGCAATTCTATTTCCTTATCTTTTAGGGGGGCTTTTGGGAGTAGATAGTTCTCTTGAAAAAGATCAATTTGAAATTACTGACATAAATAATATTGATTCTCTATTTATATTACTTCTTGTTTTATTTATAATACAATCTGTTGCTAGTTTTTTTAGAATACAATTATTTGGCATTGTTACTGAAAATTCACTCAGAGACATAAGGGAATCAACATTTAACAAGTTAATTTCAATGCCAATTGCTTTTTACGACAAGCAAAAAGTTGGAGAATTACAAAGTAGGGTCTCCGCTGATGTAACTTTACTTTCTGAAACATTCAATACTACTCTAGCTGAATTTCTAAGACAAATACTCACTATTCTTTTTGGAATAATATTTATTACAATCATTTCTTGGAAACTTTCATTAATAATGCTTGGCATAATACCCATAATATCAGTCATAGCTGTAATTTTCGGGAAGTACATTAAGAAAATTTCTAAAAAAACACAAGATGCAACAGCATCTTCAAATAACATTTTACTAGAATCACTTACTGGAATTAAAAATGTAAAAGCATTTGTAAATGAGAGATTTGAATTTGAAAAATTTAAAATAGCCACAAAAAACATAAATAAACTAGGAAAGAAAAATGCAATATGGAGAGGTTTATTTGCTTCATTTATCATCTTAGTCATGTTTGGATCTATCATATTTGTCATTTGGAATGGCATGAAATTGGTAAATGAAAATCAATTAAAACCTGCTGAGTTTTTTCAATTTTTGCTTTATACAATTATGATTGGGGCTTCATTTGGGGGTGTATCAAGTTTATTAGGAAACATTCAAAAGGCAATTGGAGCAACCGATAGATTATTAGAGCTGATTAATCTCAAATCTGAAAAAAATATAAATCATTCTAAAAAAAATATTAATTCAGATAATTGGAAAGGAGATATTGAGTTTAAAAATGTAAACTTCTTTTATGATAGCAGACCTGAACTAAATGTTCTTGATGAATTTAATGTTAAAATCCCAAATGGAAAACAAACAGCTATAGTTGGTCAAAGCGGCTCAGGCAAATCAACAATAGCACAACTACTTTTGCATTTTTACCAACCTAAGTCTGGAGAAATTTTAATTGATAATATTAATTACAATGATTACGACCTTTATGAGTATAGAAGTAAAATTGGAGTTGTTGCACAAGAAACATTTTTGTTTGGCGGCACTATACATGACAACATTACCTATGGTCTACCTGATGCATCTGACGAGAAAGTAATTAAAGCTGCAACAATGGCAAATGTTCATGAATTCAGTGAAAAATTTCCTAAAAAGCTAAAAACACTAGTTGGAGATAGAGGCATTCAATTATCTGGAGGGCAAAAACAGAGAATTGCTATTGCTAGAGCAATATTAAAAAACCCTAGTATTCTAATTTTAGACGAGGCTACAAGCTCATTGGACAACAACACAGAAAAAATTGTTCAAGAGGCATTAGAAAATTTGCTAAGCAACAGAACATCCATTGTGATTGCACATCGATTATCAAGTGTTATCAACGCAGATAATATTATAGTTCTGGATAAAGGGAAAATCATAGAAAGTGGAACCCATGCTGAATTAATCAACAATAAAGGCTATTACAATAAGCTATATACTAATCAACTATCTGAAAATAAGATCAATAAAGATTAATTCATTAATCCATTGAATTTTAATTGATAATGATGTTTAAATAATTCTGTAACATTCATCTTTTCCTTTTCCAATTCATTTCTATTGGTCAACATATCAAAAAACTGATAATCATCTAAGCTTAACAACTTGGGGTCAAAAGATTTATCGTAGAAGCCAATTCTTTGACCTAACTGATAATATAATTCTAAATCTTTGAGTAATTCACGTTGAAAAAAAACAACTTTTGACCAATGATCATGATAATCTTCTTTAATCTGAATAAGAAGTGTACTACTAACTTGAAAAGATTGAACACAGTAGAACAACATGGCTTTGCGATATCTTTCTACATAGTCCAAATCTTTGTTAAATAAAACTGTTTTATAATCACCAATGACTGAGAGCTTATAATCAAGAGCTGATCCCACCATCTCGTCTTTAGACGAAAAGTGATTGTACAATGTTGTTTTACTAATATCAAAACTATTAGCTAACTCTGACATAGAAAAATCCCTAATTCCATTTTTTTGAAAAAAAACAAGCAATTGCACGGCATAACCCTTTTTTATTGATAGATCTGTATACCTTCTTTTATCAACAAATTTTCTTCCCATATTTATCTAAATTAAAGAACTTTATAAGATTTATATAAATTATTAAAAGTGTTTTATAACACCAATTGGTTATAATTTGTAATTTCACCATTCAAAATTAAACAACTATGGAGCGATCTTACCTCTTATTTGAAAAACCTATAGAAGAAATTAACGAGCAAATCCTAAAAACTCAAGAAATTGGAGAAAAAGG
The DNA here is from genome assembly GCA_042093455.1 of Crocinitomicaceae bacterium. Lineage (GTDB taxonomy): Bacteria > Bacteroidota > Bacteroidia > Flavobacteriales_D > Parvicellaceae. The sequence goes on from JBELEU010000014.1 coordinate 18,827, forward strand.
AAATGTTGATATTAAAGCTACGTTAAATGAACTTGAAACTAAACTTGAAACTACAACCAAAAGTATTTTTAAAAACTTGTCTCCATGGCAAAAAGTTCAATTGAGTAGACATCCAGATAGACCATATACATTAGATTATATTAAAGCATTAACTAACGATAATTTCCTTGAACTTCACGGAGATAGAAACGTAAAAGACGATAAATCCATGATTGGTGGATTTGGAGAGGTTGATGGAGAAACAATCATGTTTATTGGGCAACAAAAAGGTAGAAATACCAAACAACGTAAATTTAGAAACTTTGGAATGCCTAACCCTGAAGGCTACAGAAAAGCATTGCGTTTAATGAAGTTGGCAGAGAAATTTAACAAACCCATTGTAACACTTATTGACACCCCTGGTGCGTTTCCTGGACTGGAAGCTGAAGAAAGAGGACAAGGAGAAGCAATAGCAAGAAATCTTTACGAAATGATGTTATTGAAAGTTCCTGTATTGTGTATAATAATTGGAGAAGGTGCTTCTGGAGGAGCTTTAGGAATTGGAATTGGAGACAAAGTTCTAATGCTAGAGCACACGTGGTATTCTGTCATTTCACCTGAATCTTGTTCTTCAATTCTTTGGAGAAGTTGGGATTACAAAGAGCAAGCTGCTGAAGCACTTAAACTTACAGGTAAAGACATGCTTAAAAATAAGCTTATCGATGGCATTATTAAAGAACCGCTTGGAGGCGCACATGCAGAACCTGAAAAAATGTTTAAAACATTGAAAAGAGAGATCAAGAAAAACATTTCTAGTCTAGCAGACCTTTCAGATCAAGAACGAATTGACATTAGGACTGAAAAGTTCAGCACTATGGGCAATTGATTCACTTGTTATAAAATAGAATTAGTTCCTCTAGATTATAATTTGTAGATATCGATTGATATTGACCAGTAGCAATTGAATATATCCAAATTTCATTATTTGCTAACAAATAGAAATTTTCATTCAGCTTATCAAAAGTGATTTCTCCAAATCCACTATTAGGAATTAACGTTGTCAATGAATTAGTTATCAAATCATATAACATTAAGCCAGTATCTGAGGTGAAATACAGTCCCCTATTTAACACATATTCTGCATCATAAACAGAATCATTGCTAATGGTTTTTAATTCCCAACTAATATTCGAATTAAGGTCGTAGATATTAATTTTTACATCAGAAAAAATTTGTTCTAAAAATAAACATTGATTTGAGTTGTATTCTAAAATATCTAGAACATCATTTGACAAAGGAATACGTTGCATTTCGACCCCACTTTCAAGAAAATAAACAGTAATATACCTAACAGTTGAAGAACTATACTCCTCAACAAATAGATAATTATCAACTACTAAAAATTGATCAAAATAATCTTGATTACTACTGTAAACAGTGTTGGTTATAATACCATTTTCAGTAAATGACCTTATGACTCCATCAATACAACAAACATGTAAAACATTACCAGATTCGGCTACATGAGAATCAACAAAATAATTACTTTGGAATGTATTAAAAGTCCAATTCCATATGTTTTGATTAAAATTAGGATCAAATGCATTACCTATTTGATCAGTTCCAATAAAAAGATATTGGTGCTTTGAAACCGAATTAGTAAGTTGAAATTTACCAGAAAATTGATGCACTAATTCTAAAGAGTTTGAATCTATTTTAAATAAAGTTGTTTGAGAATTATCAGATCCAATCACAAAAATATTTTTTAGTATTAATGGGTATTCTTGAATATAAATTTCAACATAACTTGAATTAATATTGTGACCATCGTTTGCAGATACCTTGACAAAATAAACACCTGAACTAAGATGAATATCATCTAGATAGATAGTTTCAGAAAACTCGACTAAATTACTATTAACATCGATTAAAACTTCTTCTGAAGAAGGTCTTAAATCATCATCTAACACAATTATTTTAACCCACTCAATTGTGTTTTCATCTTCAACCGAGCCAGTAACAGTAACTTGGAAAGGAATTTGAAACTGAGTCATTGAAAAAGGACTTAAAACAGAAATTACAGGGGGGATTTCATCCTCTTTTTTACAACCAATTGTCAGTACAATCAAAATAATAAAATACCATCTCATGCTATAAAGATAGGTTACTAACATTTGTTAATAAGAGCATTTGATAATTATTTGTGATCATATCAACAGACTTAAGGTACATATATGATACCTTTGTAAAATGTCAGAGTCAATAGAAAAATTTTCAAATAAATCAACGGTAAGAACATTTACAAAACCAAATGACTTATCGGGAATTGGGAAACTTCCTCCTCAAGCAGTTGATTTAGAAGAAGCTGTTTTAGGAGCACTAATGCTTGAAAAATCCCCTTTAAATGATGTTATTGATATTATCCATAGACCTGATATTTTCTATAAAGATGCTCACAAAAAAATCTATGAAGCAATTCAGGAACTCTTCTCTGCTTCTGAAAGTATTGACATTTTAACAGTAACTCAAAAACTGAGAGCAAATGGTGAAATTGAAAATGTAGGTGGTCCTTATTATATTTCTCAACTAACAAATAGAGTAGCTTCAGCAGCTCATGCCGAAGCTCATGCAAGAATTCTTGTCCAGAAGTTTATTTTAAGAGAAATGATAAGAATTTCTGGAAAAGTAATCCAAAACGCCTACGATGAAACTACAGATGTTTTCAACTTATTAGATGAAGCAGAAAGTGAACTTTTTGCAGTAGCGGAAGGAAACATTAGAAAGGATTACGAATCCATGGCAAGCTTGCTATTTAAAGCTCAAAATGAAATTGAAAATGCCATGCTTAAAGAAGATGGTGTCAATGGAATTGCTACGGGATTTACAGATTTAGATAAAATCACTTCAGGATGGCAAAAATCTGACATGATTGTTGTTGCAGCACGTCCAGGAATGGGAAAAACTGCATTTGTATTGTCAATGGCACGAAATGTAGCCGTAGATTATCAGCACCCTGTAGCTGTTTTTTCATTAGAAATGAGCTCTATTCAACTAGTTAACAGACTTATTTCTGGAGAGGCAGAAATACCTGCAGAAGACATAAGAAGAGGTAATTTCTCAAAAAAAGAATTTGAACAATTTTTTGAAAGAACAAAACAACTTTCTGAAGCCCCTATTTATATTGACGACACTCCGGCTCTATCTATTTTTGAACTTAGAGCAAAATGCAGGAGGTTAAAACAACAACACAATATTCAATTGATAATAATTGATTATCTGCAACTTATGTCATCTGGAGGTAAGGGAGGTAATAGAGAACAGGAAATTAGTAATATATCAAGATCCATTAAAGAAATTGCTAAAGAGCTAGATGTTCCCATCATTGCACTTTCTCAGCTGAGTAGATCTGTTGAAACTAGAGGTGGTGATAAACGCCCAATGCTTTCTGACTTAAGGGATTCAGGAGCAATTGAACAAGATGCTGATATCGTATCCTTTATTTACAGACCCGAATACTATCAATTAACCGAATGGCCTGACGGCACACCATGTACATCTCAAGCTGAAATAATTGTCGCAAAACACAGAAATGGATCTTTAAAAGATATACGTCTAAAATTTCTAGGGAAGTATGCAAAATTCACCAATTTAGATGGACTAAGTCAAGACGACTATTCGTTTGGGGGAGGTATTCAACCCAATGAAAACTTTGGAGACAATCTTCCTTCGTTTACTATGCCATCTAAAATGAATGATGATATGGGCGAAGACGATGATGATGATTTATTTTAACAAAATTTACCTTAGATAATGCTTAATTTTACAGCATCTATGAAAAAAATATTTTTGATTCTTGGTATATTTTGTTGGATGATTAATTCCCATGCCACACAAATTCTAATTCCGATGGATGAAGAATCTCAATCAAATCACTTAAAAGCTTATGGAATAGCCTATTGGGTACTTCAAAATGAAATTGAAGTGGAATGGCTGCTTAATTACAGGGGAGGAAGCTTTTTGATTCAAAATTTCAGTTCAATTCAAGAAGAATGTACAATTAGAGGAGTTTCTTATGATGTCATCAGTGATGCAAAAGCTCAAATGATTAAGAGTCAAATTAGTAATCCTGAAGTTAATCAAGAAGTTGTTAAGCTTGAAAAAGCTCCTAAAATAGCAGTCTATACCCCCAAAGGTAAACAACCATGGGACGATGCAGTAACACTAGTTCTTACATATGCTGAAATTCCATTTGAAGAAATATACGATGAAGAAATTATAAATGATGAACTTTTTAAATACGAATGG
>JBELEU010000015.1:0-22972 GCA_042093455.1 Crocinitomicaceae bacterium
AGAATAACCCAAAAGAAAGAGCTGAAAACATTATGATTGTTGACTTAGTAAGAAATGACTTTAGTAAAATAGCTAATTTAAACAGTGTAAATGTTGAGGAACTCTGTAAAGTATATACATTCAAAAATATTCATCAAATGGTTTCTACTGTAACTTGTGAAATCGACAACTCTATTAACTTAACAGACATATTAAAGGCAACGTTTCCAATGGGATCTATGACTGGTGCTCCCAAAATAGAAGTTTTAAAAACAATGGATAAATTAGAAAAAACCAATAGAGGACTTTATTCAGGAAGCGTAGGTATTATTAAACCTAATGGTGATTTTGATTTCAATGTAATTATTCGAACTTTACTTTATAATAAAAAAAACAATATTCTTTCTTTTCATGTTGGTGGGGCAATAACAAATAAAAGTAATCCTGATGAAGAGTATGAAGAAACACTTATAAAAGCACAAGCTTTATTTGACGCTTGCTCATAAAAATGAATCCAATTGAAAAAAAATATTTAGAATTTTTAAAGAACAATTCAATTTCTTCAGAATCAAAATTTTTGATTGGCGTTTCTGGTGGAATGGACTCAATGGTTTGCTTAGAAATAGCTAGAAAATTTTCTCAAAATATTTCTGTTGCACACGTTAATTATAAGCTCAGAGGTGATGAAAGTGATAGAGATGAAAAAATAGTTGAAGATTACTGCAAAAAATGGGGTGTTTCATTTCACCTTCTTATTTCAAAGCTGGATAAATCGAAAAATATTCAATTAGAAGCTAGAAATAGTCGCTATTCCTTTTTTAAAGAAGTTTTAGCGTCAAATAAATTAGATTACATAATAACTGCACATCATTTAAACGACAATGTAGAAACATTATTATTGAATACATTTAGAGGATCAGGAATTAATGGACTAACTGGAATTCCCCATGTTAGAAAAGAAATTATAAGGCCACTAATAACAGTATCAAAAAAGGAAATCATTGATTATTGTGCACAAAAAAATATAACTTTTGGTGAAGACTCAAGTAATAATTTATCTGATTATAAACGTAACTTCTTGAGGAATGATATTCTTCCTTTGTTAAATAAACAATTCCCTAATTTTGCCGAAAAAACCAATAAAACCATTTTAAATTTACAAAGTGATAAAAAACTACTTCAGCTTCTCATAGATAAAGAATTAAATGGTACTGTTACAAAAAAAAATGACGGATATATAATTAAAAAAAACAATGAAGTTTCAATTCATGCTTGGTATCATTTTTTTAAAGGATTTGGATTCAACCACAAACAGATCTTAAAATGGATCAACAATGACCAACAGTCTGGAAAATCTATATTTTCAGAAAAATATGAGCTGACAAACAACAGAGAAGAATGGCTGTTATTTCCAATAATACAATCTAAAAACATTAGAACCAAGATTGGTCTAAATGAATCCATATTAAACCCTGTTAAGCTATCATGCGAATCAACCACTCCTCCAAAAACCTTTAACGATGACATAAATGTATGTTTTCTTGATCTTGAAAAATTGCAATTCCCTCTTACTATTACAAAATGGGAAAATGGGGATCAACTACAACCTCTAGGAATGAAAGGTTCAAAAAAAGTAAGCGATATTTTAATCGATAAAAAAGTTTCAATTCATGACAAGAGAGATGTTTTGGTCTTAAAGTCCAACAATACTATTGTATGGTTAATAGGATATATTATTAATGATAAATTCAAAGTGACTACCAAAACAACTAGATGTTACAAAATAAAATTTCACGGAAATAATTGAAACATGCTGTTTTTTTTCGTAAATTATATTTTAAATTAGTATTTAACGCCTATGACTATGACATTATCTTCAAAGCCTCAAATCATTGAAAAGGAGAACATACCTTCCTTATTTTTCCCTTCAAATTCTGTTGAAAGAACAAAAGAAGATTTAAAAATACTGGTTAGAAAACTTCGTAGATCAATGATGCTTGGTAATGTACATAGAACAAAAATGAGAATTCAATTTGAAGATGAAGATGGGCTTAAAGAAGTAAGAACAACAATTTGGGCCGTTGGCGATCGAAATATTGTTCTTAAAAAAGGAGTTCTTATACCAATCAACAGAGTTGTTGACGTAATTCTTTAGGTTTACAAAAAAATTAATTTGGTCTTTTACTATTGTATGGCGAAAATTTAGCTTTAAATTTACGTTAACTATACTTAACGAACATGCGCCATTTATTTTTCTTGCTTTCAATTCTTCTATTCTCTACGAATTACAATGCTCAAATTGATAATTCTAATTTAGAATCTCCAGAAGACTATATCAAGTATGAAATAAGATCAGAACTTTATGGGGATAACATCGCCATTGTTGCTAAAATAAACATCGCTGAAAACTGGCATATTAATGCAGCAAACCTTCCGCCTGATTGTTATCAACTACCAACTGCGATTGATGTTGATAGCTCCAATTTATTTTCAATAGAAGATACTACTATTGAACCAAGTCCAAATCATTCCTATGATGAAAATGCAAAAGAACACCTTTACCTTCACGATGGTGAAATAGAAATAAAAAGAATTATAAAATTAAATACAGATAGCACCTTTATTCTTAAAGGTTCTTTTTCATTTCAAACCTGTGATGACAAGCATTGCCTTCCTCCTTACACTTCAGAGTTTAGTTTAGAAATAAACAATACCAAGCAACTTTTATTAGAAGTTATTCCTGAACTACCATTACTCAATCTCAGCTCCCCCATTGAAGACTGTGGTTCTGAGGAAGAAGAAGAAAATAAATCTTACTGGTCATTATTTATTCTTGGATTCCTAGGTGGATTAGTTGCGTTAATAACACCGTGTGTTTTCCCAATGATTCCTCTTACTGTAAGCTTTTTCACAAAGGGAGGACAAGACAGAAAGTCCGGAACTATGAAAGCAGCGTTTTACGGATTTTCAATTGTTTTAATTTATGGATTATTAGGAGTTATAGTTGGTTCATTCTTTGTTCATGACCCTGAAATATTGAATAGAATATCTACTGGTTTTTGGCTGAATTTTATCTTTTTTGTTGTCTTTATTGTTTTTGCAATATCATTTTTTGGATATTTTGAAATTTCTCTACCTACAAGTTGGGCAAACAAAGCTGATAGTGCTGCCGATTATGGTGGTATTATTGGAATCTTTTTTATGGCTATTGTCTTAGCTATTGTATCGTTCTCTTGTACTGGACCAATATTAGGTTCTGTATTGGTTAATGCCTTAAGTCAAGGTTCTGGTCAGCTGATTGTAACCATGATTGGATTCGGATTGGGCCTTGGGATTCCTTTTACCATTTTTGCTATGTTCCCAACATTACTTAAATCTCTTCCTTCATCAGGAGGCTGGTTAAATACTGTAAAAGTTGTTTTAGGATTTATAGAAGTTGCACTTGCTATTAAGTTTCTTAGTAATGCAGACTATGTTTACCAATTTGGAATTGTTAAAAGAGAAACTTTCTTTTTAGTGTGGATTATTGTGTCCTTTTTAACTTTTGCTTACCTATTGGGCTTATTCAAGTTTCCTTTGGATTCAAAAGGGGCTAAAATATCGTCAACTAGAAAAATAATTTCAATTCCTTTTCTACTTTTTGCCATTTATTTAATTCCTGGTGTAGTTCCAGAGAATAAACAATTATGGTCAACTAGTATAGTGAGTGGGTTTCCACCAGCAACAAACTACAGTTGGTATGATAACCAGGGTGATCACCACCATACTGACTTTTACGAAGCTTGTGAAGAAGCTAAAAAACTTGGTAAACCTATATTAATAGATTTTACTGGGTATGCATGTGTGAATTGTCGTAAAATGGAAGAAAATGTTTGGACTGATCCAGAGATTAAAAAACTCATGTCAAATTATGTAATTGTTTCACTTTATGTTGATGACAAAAATGAATTGCCTAAGAACAAGCAAACAGAAATTTCAATTAAAATGGCTGACGGCTCACTTCAAACAAAACAAATAATATCAATTGGAGATCAGAACTCCACCTTTGAAGCTAAAAAATTCGGAAAAGTATCACAACCTTATTATGTGCTTTTAAACAGTTGTAAGGGAGAGTTATTAACTAACCCCGTTGGATATACACCCAACACATTTGAATACGCAAAATGGCTAAAATGTGGAATAGATGCATACGATGAAAATGGTTTTAAAATAGATACATCTTCACAAGAAGAAGTAACAACTGAACTTATCAAACCTATAACATGGAGTGTTAAAAAACAAATGATTAGCGAAAATGCATTTGAAATTGAAATAAAAGGACTAATTGAAGATGGTTGGCATACATACAGCACCAAACTACCTATGAGCGATGAAGGTCCTTTAGGATGTTGGATTACATTTGAACCTTCAGACAGTTACCAATTAATTGATGATATAGTTGAAGAGAATGCACATTCTTATTATGACGAAACATGGAAAATGGATATCATTGATTTTTCAAAGGAAGCTATATTTAAGCAGAAGATTAATATTTTAGACTCAACAAAATTTACACTGAAAGGTAATGTTAATTTTATGGTTTGTAAAGATGGGTCTTGCTTACCTCCTGAAGATTATAAATTTGAAATCGTATTAAATGAATAAGATAATTGCAATTGTTTTTGCAATTGCTAGCTCAATAAGTGTGTATTCTCAACAAAATCCTGTTTCATGGAATATTACTTTAAATGAATCCGTTCTTAACTTTAATGCAAACATTGAAAAAGACTGGCATTTATACGCGGTTTATATGCCCAGCCCTAATGATGGGCCATTACCAACCGTGTTTGAATTCGACTCCTCCAATGCTTATTTTTTAAAGGGTTCAACCATTCAAAAAGAACCTATTACCCATTTTGATGCTGACTTTGGTGTTGAAGTAAGCTACTATGAGGATCAGGCTTTTTTCAAACAAGCAATTAATATTATTGAAAAGTCTTCATTTACAATAAATGGATTAATTAGCTATATGTGTTGTAATAATGAAACATGTATTCCTCTTGAAAAAGAATTCTCAATTGTTATCAATCAAGATTAGGAGATAACCACTTTTTCATTATATCAACTTCAACTTTTTTCCTTTTACTGATGTCTTCAACTTGATCCATAGCAATTTTACCTAATCCAAAATATTTTGCAGATGGATTCCCAAAATACCAACCAGAAACAGAAGCTGTAGGATACATTGCTAATGATTCAGTTAAATTAACCCCTGTTAGTTCAGTTGCGTTTAATAGATTAAAAATAGTTTCTTTTTCAGTATGGTCTGGACAGGCTGGATATCCTGGAGCCGGACGAATACCTTTATACTTTTCTTTAATTAGTTCGTCATTGGACAAATTTTCTGTATTGTCATAGCCCCAATATTCTTTCCTTATTAGTTCATGAAGATATTCTGCTGTTGCTTCAGCAAGCCTATCTGCTAAAGCTTTGATCATAATCGAACTGTAATCATCATGATCTTTTTCATACTTTTTTGCTATTTCATCAACTCTGTTTCCTGCCGAAACTACAAAAGCTCCAATGTAATCTTCTTTATTTAAATTTTCTGGAACTATAAAATCAGAAAGTGCAATGTTATTGGCTTTGGCTGACTTTTTTAGCTGCTGTCTTAATGTATGAGAAACTGCAATTTTATTGTTCTCAATATCATAAATATTAATACTGTCATCATTTGTGCTGTTAGCTTTCCAAAGGCCAAATACAGCATCAATTTCAATCCATTTATTATCGATTATTTGTTGCAACATATTTTTAGCATCCTTAAATAATTTTGTTGCCTCTTCTCCAACAACCTCATCTGTTAGAATTTTTGGGTACCTTCCATGCAATTCCCATGTTATAAAAAATGGAGTCCAATCGATGTATTCCTTTATGGTGTTAATTGGTAAGTCTTTCAAGAAGTGATTGCCAAGTTTCTTGGGCTTAACGGCTGTAAAGTTTTCCCAATCAATTAATAATTTATTATTTCTAGCGATATCAATAGGAATATATTCTTTTTGAACTTTCTTTTTAAGATGATTCTCTCTAACCTTATCGTATTCTATTTTAATTGATTTTTCAAACTCTTCTTTGTTTCTTCCGAGTAATTTCCCTACAACAGGCACAGATCTAGAAGCGTCCAATACATGAACGGCAGAACTTATTGTTAATTCTTTTTCAATTTTTACTGCAGTATGAACTCTAGATGTCGTAGCTCCACCAATTAATAACGGAATATCTACTTTGTTTTTTTCCATCTCCCTTGCTACATCAATCATCTCATCAAGTGAAGGTGTTATCAACCCACTTAACCCAATAATATCTACCTTTTCTTCAAGGGCTGTGGAAATAATTTTATTTGCTGGAACCATTACACCTAAATCAATGACTTCATAATTATTACACCCTAAAACTACACCAACAATGTTTTTCCCAATGTCATGTACGTCTCCCTTTACCGTAGCCATCAAAATTTTACCATTACTCTTTGGACCATCACTTTTTTCTTCTTCAATGTATGGCGTTAAATACGCAACAGCCTTTTTCATAACTCTAGCAGATTTCACTACCTGTGGTAAAAACATTTTTCCTTCACCAAATAAATCTCCTACGACATTCATTCCATTCATCAATGGACCTTCTATTACTTCGATTGGTCTGTCAACATTTTGTCTTACTTCTTCAACATCTGAATCAATATGTTCTGTTATTCCTTTAATTAAGGCATGCTCTAATCTTTCACCAACAGGAAGTTGTCTCCATACTTCGTTTTTCTCTTCTTTTTTCTTTGAACCTTTAACATTCTCTGCAAAATCAAGTAATCTTTCAGTTGCATCTTCTCTTCTATTCAATAAAACATCCTCTACGTGCTCCAAAAGATCTTTTGGAATGCTATCATAAACTTCAAGCATAGTTGGGTTAACAATCCCCATATCCATTCCTTCGTTAATGGCATGGAATAAGAAAGCAGAATGCATTGCTTCTCTAACTGTATTATTCCCTCTAAATGAAAAAGAAACATTACTTACTCCTCCGCTAACATGAGCTCCTGGCAAGTTTTCTCTAATCCATCTTGTAGCTTTAAAAAAATCTGTAGCATTTTCAACATGTTCCTCCATTCCTGTTGCAACTGGAAAAATATTAGGATCAAAAATTATGTCTTGAGGAGGAAATTCAACTTGACCAACTAAAATATCATAAGATCGTTTACAAATTTCTATTCTTCTTTTGTAATTATCTGCCTGTCCATTTTCATCAAAAGCCATTACAATAACAGCTGCCCCGTATTGTTTAATTAAACTAGCTTGATAAATGAACTCTTCTTCACCGCCTTTTAATGAAATAGAATTAACTACTCCTTTCCCTTGAACACACTTCAGACCAGCTTCAATAATTTCCCATTTGGATGAATCAATCATTATTGGCACCCTTGATATATCAGGTTCTGCAGCAATAAGACTTAAGAATCGATGCATTGCTTCTACACCGTCCAATAACCCCTCATCCATATTTATATCAATAATCTGAGCGCCTCCTTCAACTTGGTTTCTTGCAACATCAACAGCTTCTTCAAAAAGACCTTCTTTAATTAATCTTAAGAATTTTTTTGACCCCGTGACATTGGTTCTTTCCCCAACATTAACAAAGTTAGTTTCGGGAGAAAACACAAGTGGTTCCAAGCCACTCAATGTCATGAATGGATAATCTATCCACTTATACGTATATTTTGAATTGTAGTCTTGATGAATACTCATTAAATAAGAATGTTAGATTTTACCATTGTCTCTCTTGGTGAATAATTAGATGCTAGATCAGCTATTTCTTTAATATGATCTGGCGTAGTGCCACAGCAACCTCCAATTATATTCAACAGTCCATCATCAAGAAAAACTTTGATTTGATCAGCCATCATTTGTGGTGACTCATCGTATTCTCCAAATTCATTTGGCAATCCTGCATTTGGATGAGCACTCACCATAAAATTAGTTTTATTTGACAAAGTTTTTAGATAGGGTTGCATATCCTTAGCACCTAAAGCACAGTTCAAGCCAACACTAAGTAATGGGAAATGAGAAATTGATATCAAAAAGGCCTCAGTTGTTTGACCAGTTAAAGTTCTACCACTTGCATCAGTAATTGTACCTGAAACCATTACCGGAAGAGAGATTTTTAATTCCTTGTAAACCTCTTGAATAGCAAAAAGAGCTGCTTTAGCATTTAAAGTATCAAATACAGTTTCAACTAGTAGAATATCTACCCCACCGTCAACAAGCCCTTTTATTTGTTCTTGATAGGATTTGTTTAGTTCGTTAAAATTTACATTTCTAAATCCAGGATCGTTTACATCTGGTGATATGGATGCAGTTCTATTTGTTGGCCCAATGGATCCCGCAACAAACCTAGGCTTGTTTGGTTCTCTGTTTGTAAACTCTATTGCAACTTCTTTTGCAATTTTTGCTCCATGATAATTTATATCATAAGCATATTCTTCTAATGAATAGTCTGCTTGTGCAATTGAAGTTCCTGAAAAAGTATTCGTTTCTACAATATCAGCTCCAGAAGCAAAATATTGTGAATGAATATCTTTGATTATTTCAGGCCTAGTTAATGATAAAAGATCATTGTTTCCCTTCAGTGGTTGGGTGTGGTTTTCAAACCATCCCTTTCTAAAGTCATTTTCATCTAACTTATGACGTTGAATCATGGTTCCCATTGCACCATCTAAAACTAAAATACGCTCCTTGGCTACTTTTAATATATCGTTACTCATTTATTTATAAAAAAAAATCTCCTCCGATTTAACGAAAGAGATAAATTAATTTTTAATAATCTTTATCTCTTATCTTATTTCATAAAGTATGAAAATGGAATTAGCACCTTTCTAAATTATTAGGGTTGCTAAGGTTTCACAGGGCCTTATCCCTCCACCTTTCTTGATAAGTTTAAAAGAACTTTAGCAAATATAAGTACAAAAAAGCAATGATTATGAATTACTAAAAAACTTTTATGCTTTTAGTGATTTGAAAAAACTAAACACTTGTTTTCTAAATAAAAAAAACAAAATAATATAAGGTACGATCATTAAAAAAAGTATGCCCGTATTAATGCCGTTTCCAACTGTAAAATCATCTTTTGTACTATTGATAATTTGAGCTCTGCATGTTGAGCATCCCTGTGTCCAAAAAGAAATTTTTATTGAAAGTAAAAAAACTAAGCTTGCTATTTTATATAATTTACTCATGTATAATATGGCTGAATCATTACATAAACAACAACACCTGTAATAGCAACATATAGCCAAATTGGATACACAACCCTTGCTAATTTCTTATGTTTATCAAATTCTGAAATTGAGGCCCTGTAAGCAGTAAATAAAATAAACGGCAAAGATAATCCTGCAAGTATAATATGTGATATTAACACAATATAATATGTTGTTTTAACCGTGCCAGTACCACCAAATGTTGTGCTTTCAGCTAAAACGTGATGAGCTATGTAAGAAAGTAAAAATAGAACAGAAAGTAAAATGGCTAAATTCATAACTCTTTTGTGTAGCAAAAAGCTTTTAAATTTCACTAAAGCTAATCCCATTAGCAACAATACAGCAACAGTACCATTAATAAAGGCATTTAGCTCAGCAAAAATATGGACATCAAATCCTAAATCAACTTCAATTTTTAATTCATGTAAAACAACGACAGCAACAAATACAACTAATGAAACAGCCCAAATTAAAATATTTGCTTTTTTATCATTTTTAGTAAGAGAGGGCTTTGGATAATTCATGACTAAATTAAAGTTTTATGTAAAAATATAAGATTAATAGCAAAAAAGAAAAATTGTTTATTCTTCTTGTAGCGATTTGACATCACTAATTATTTGCTGGATAATATCAGAATCTGTTCCATTATAGTAAGCTCTAATTCTAGACTTATCGTCAATTAACATAATTTTTTCTGAATGTAGAAATCCACCAGGGGCAAGTGAATCCTTTTGATTTGGAACAAGATAACCCTCAACTCCTAATTTATATATTTCTTCTTCTGAACCAGTTAATAAATTCCAATTTGACATATCAATTCCATAGTCCTTAGCATAATTAGCTAATCTCTCAGCGGAGTCTCTTTCAGGATCAACAGAAAATGATAAAAACTCAACATCCGTAACACATTTATTATTAAGATTTTCTTGTATTTTTTTTATGTTGACAGTTTTGGCTGGGCATATGGTTGGACAATGACTAAAAAAGAAATCAACAATATGAATTTTACCGAACAATGATTCTGAATTAATTAGTTCTCCCGATTGGTTATTGAATTCCCAGTTGGGAATAGTATGATATAAGGTATCTTTATCAATTGAAGGAATAAACTCCTTTTCTCCTAAAATAGGCAAAACAGAAACAGATTCTTTTGTTGATTCTTCCTTAATTAATAAACTTATTTCTTTTGTGATTCTTCTAATTTCTGGAGTCATATACGTCAAATACTTCCCTCTAATTTTTTGATTTTTATCAACCATTAAAGTCATTAAATGAGCCTCTTTATCATAGCCGTATGTAGTATCTGTCTTTCCCCAAGGATTACCTTGTTTTAAATCTAAATCAAAGAATGGATGGTGTGAAGTAGTTGCAAAAACCCACTTATCAGATTGTAAATTGTGGAAGTTCCTGAACTGTACCATTTTAGACTGCAAATCAGAAATAGTATCAATAAAAACCGATACAATTTTTACATCTTCGAATCCATCATTTTCAACCAACTGATCGTAGATAAAAAGCTTAAACCATTTAAAATCTAACGGGCAATCGTAGGGACATGATGTTGAAATGAAATTATAAAGAACAATATTATCATCTAAGTCACATGAGGATACCTCATCACCGTTTTCATCATAAAAAATGAAACTCTCATTGTACTCTCCAAAAACAGGCTGATCTATAAATACTGGGCTTCCAGCTTGCAAAAGGTAAATAACAATCAGGAAACTTCCGAAAATAAAACCTAGAACAAGAAACCCCTTTCTCTTCATAACACAAGAACGATTGTTCTAAGGAGTTATACTATTTGCACCACCAAATACAGCATTCCAATAGCTTGCTTCAGTAAGGCAAATAAAAATTAAATAAATAATGAATAAAATGTAAGGTCCTAGAATAACCCATTTAAAGTTTTTCTTCTCATCTCCCAAGTGCATAAAAACAAGAACAATGTAAGCAGCCTTTACAACAGTAAGGGCTATAAACGAGACCTTAATTATCCACCAATAGTCATTGGCTATCCCAGAATAGTATTGCTTGATAGATGCTCCGGTTATTACCTCAGCTATAGTAATCGCTGTTAAAATTGCGGTAACTTTCCATATTTTCTTACGAATTTCTTTTCCGTGCTCTTCATCATGATTAGCCAACAAAGAATATTCATGATCTTTAATCAAATCGTCTCTTTCCATAATGCTATACTAAATAAAAGAAGGTGAATACAAATACCCAAACTAAATCTACAAAATGCCAATACAAACCAACTTTCTCAACCATTTCATAGTGACCTCTTTTGTCATAAACACCTCTAACTACATTTATTAAAATAATTAGATTTATAACAACCCCTGAGAAAACGTGAAAACCATGGAATCCAGTAATAAAGAAAAAGAGGTCAGCATATTGTGGAACCATAGGTGCATATTCATTTTCTATTAAATTAGCACCCTGAATTTTTGCAGTAGCTGATTCAAAAAGTTGTTGAGCTGTTAACCCTGTTTCAGAGAGAACATCTCCTGTAATATTAACACCTCGACCAAATCTTAAGATTAATTCATTGGCGGAACTGTAATCTACCATTGCCCAACCATCTGTTGTAAGAATTGACCCAAAGTGTGATCCATGAATAAAATGATACCACTCCCAGCCCTGAGAACCAACAAAAAATGCTCCTCCAACAACAGTCCAAAGCAACCATTTTGTTACTCCTTTTTTATCTAATCTGTGTGCTGCCTCAACAGCTAACACCATAGTTACTGAGCTTACAATTAATATGAAAGTCATTAGTGCAACATACAACAACGGATACCCTGTGCCTAAAAATGGCATTGCATTGAAAGTTTCTTCGCCAATAGGCCATGCTTCTGCTTGATGACGAGCAAAACCGTATGCTGTTAGTAACCCACCAAAAGTCAAAGCATCAGATACAAGAAACATCCACATCCACTGTTTTCCGTAGGATATTCTAAATGGAGAGCCATCTCCTCCCCATGCTTTTTCTGAACTAATATTTTCTACGTGTCCTGCCATTTAAAAAGAATTTTCGAAATTCGAATACAAGTTTAGTTAATAAATTCTAAAAATATATAAAGGTAAAGCCATAAAACGCCAACAAAATGCCAAAAAATACTTATTGCTTTAAGGCCAGCAACATTTTCTACTCCGTAAGATCCTTTTTTAGAACGATTATAAACTACTGATAAACCAACCAAGGAAAATAATAAATGTACAAAATGAATAAAGGTCATAACCCAAACAAAACTGCTTGATACATTAGCAGTTTGAAAAAATTCTGCATACTGGTTGGAGTTAAGTTCTTCCTGCATCCTGTACCATTCTTGATTAATAATTTTTATCTCCACCTCTTGTTTGAACATAAAATTACCTTCAAAATCAGAAATCTCTTTTCCCAACAAATAAACTTTACCGTTCATTAGTTCATATTCCTGGCCTCCTTGAGGAACTTTTTGATTAATAATCTCTTTTTCTTCAATTGTTAGTACTCTTTCAGGAAAATATAATTTTTTCTTGTCATATATCAGTTCTTCTCCGTTAAGAGATACTGAAAAATCTTTACCATATTCGCCTTTCAACATGAAAAAAGGATGATCATTGTATAAACCATAAGCAAACTTGAATAATTCATCTTTCATATTTTCTGAAAGGGGTTTGCCTTTGAAAAAAAGCAAGCCGTTTTCATCTATATTCAAAAAATCTTTGTCCCTGACACTAAAAAAAGTAAATGGTTCTGAGTAACTAGACATTACCAAGTCTGAACCGTTATAAAAATCACTTTTACTAGCAATTTCCTTCACAAAAGCCTTAACGCTATCTAACTTAGTTACAGAAATGTTCTGCTGATTGATTTGATAATTTTCTCCGTCATATTCTATTGGAGCATCATTGTAGTAAACCTTAAAAGCGTCACCATATTGACCATAAACATAAGTAATAAAAGACTTTACTGCATTTCCGTTGTTGTAATAAGATGTCCATCCTTTATACTGAAACACACCAAATCCTATTCCAAATAATAAAGAGATGAGAACAAACCTTTTTAAAGATTTAATTGACCCCTTTTTTGCAGCTTTAAAAGCTAAAATTAAAAATAAACTACTAATAATTATCAATATTGTACTTATTAGAAACTCGTTTGGCAAGTGAATATTTACCCAAAATTTGTCCATTTTGCGAACTAAAACTGCACTAGATAGGCCCGCAAAAAGCATAATACTGGAAATTATTCCTACATATACCAATGAAGAATATACTTTTTCTTTTTGTTTATTAGAATCGAATTTTTGCATAATTATATTAAATCAAAACAGTAAATAGTAAAAATTAAGGGCAAGTAAACAAATGAATAAAACATCAGTGTTGAAGCATATTTAGAATCTAGAGTAAAATAAAGCTTAACAGCTGGGTAATACATCAATAAACTAATCACTATCCCAGAATACAAAGACCAATTACAAGAAAGACTTTCAAGCCACCCCGAATCAGGTTGAGCTATTGGGCAACCTGTAATTTCTGCAGCCCAAGGTAGCATAGAAACAGGAATTAAAAATGCAGAATAAAGCATTATTTGAAATGCGCTCTTTTTGTCTTTTTCACCAGATGGCAGTAATCTAAACCCGGCTTTTTTATAATCATCGTCTAATCTCCAAGCTAATGCCCAAAAGTGTGGGAATTGCCAGAAAAACTGAACTAAAAAAAGAATTCCAGCAGTTAAATCAAAGTCATTTTTGAAGGCAATATAGCCCAATAAAGGAGGAATACTTCCTGGAATAGCACCTATAAAAACTGCAAATGGGGTTATTTTTTTAAGAGGTGTGTAAACAATTGTGTACAAAATCATGGCTATTAACCCTAAAACAACTGATTTTAAATTTATTGAATACAGTAAATATAGTCCGAGAAAAGCTGTTATACTGTTGAAAAAAAACGCCTCTTTTAACGACAAAACTTGTGTTGGTAATGGCCTGTTTTTTGTCCGCTCCATTAATTTATCAGACTCTATCTCCCAAATCTGATTAAAGCCATTTGAAGACCCAGTAATCAAAACCCCTCCTACCAAGAGGCAAACAAGTTCTATTGATTGTACATCGCCACCTGCAATATAATAACCAAAAAATGCACTTAGGACAACCAATGACGAAAGCCTAAGCTTCATTAGATCTTTATAGCCATTAAATTTGGAATAAAAACTACTTTTACTTAATGTTTTATCTGAAACTGCAGCACTCATTTCGGGCGAAAATAGTGTATTTTATAATGCTATGAAAAAGCTGTTGAAGGTTTAATTAATAATCCTGGTAACTATCCCATAAATTTGAAGAAATCCCAAAAGAAATTACCGAATAATTTAAAGAGCTGCTAAACCCTTGCCCTTGTTTAGAATTTTTATATAAATACTCTAAGAAAAACTTAGTGTTAGTTAAGGGCATTAACATGTAACTAATTCTAGCATTAATTAAATGCTGAGTCACATTTTTGCCCTGCCCTACAACATGTTCGTAATCATCGCTTGTATTAAATCTATCTACATAAGACTTAAACATATTTCCTCCATAATTCCTGTAAGGTGAATCAAGCCCAAATTCTTGAAAATTATATTGTAAGAGCAAGTCAATGTTATTTTTCTGAAACCCAATTCTTGTAACTAATTCTCTTAAATTTGATTCTAGAGGATGAGCAAGTGAATGATTTAAATGACCGTAATTTTGTAAAGAGCTCATGTGGGAATATGTATAAGGTCTTACAAAATTATATTCTGTCAAAAAATGTAATCCTTTTACTTTAAATAAATCAAAACTTCTAAATCCAAGCTGAGCTGCATATTTGTTAGCCCACCAGTTTTTATTATTTCTCCATTTGTTTAGATTGAATTCATCAAGTAATAATTGACCATAAATAACATGTTTCTTTTTTATTGTCACTTTTAAACTTCCGCCAAAAAATGAATTATCTGCAGAACCAATGGAGTATTCTACGGGTCTAAAAAACACAAATGGATTTATGTAATTCACATCAAAACCTCTATTGTTCAGACTATCTTTACCTTGCCAAACAACCGATTCAAAAACACTAAGATTTAACCATTTTAAAACATTCCAACTTAGAATATGAGAAGAAGAGAACTTGTTGTTTGATATTAAAGGATGATTAAAATCCTTATGAGCAGACAACAAATTAACATACTTAACCTTCCAAAAAGTTGATTCCATTTTTAAATAAGGATAAGTAGGTGCGAAATCGGACAACAAAAGAGATCTATATCCGTCCCCAAAAAAATGCTTACCAACACCACTGCTAAACACAAAATATCTACTTGGTGCATAAGAAATGTATCCGTCAACTTCACCTAATGAATAGGTTCTTTGGGAGGAATCTTTTAGCATTCCAAGTCCAGGCACATAAGGCCTCTTAGCTACACTTGAATCAACATAAGGGGATAGCTGGCCTGAATTATAAGAATATCTAATTTGAGTGGAAACTTTATTAGATATTGATGCATTAAATTGAGCTCCAATTTTAGTTGCGCTGTACACATCTTGTTCTGATTGAAATACAGGGTTTTCTTGTACATTAAAACCAATTACTGGCAACAGTTGATATTTAACACTATCGTTAGTATTTGCATAATTCCAAACCCCTTTCTGGCTAATTAAAGTATCTTCTTTTTGAATTAAATATGGTTTTATGCCTGAATGTCTATTTTCTTCACCATAGGTTTTTTTGTCAAAAGTATACCTCCCTAACTGATCAGAAAAAAAATAACCTTGAGTGGCGCAATCACCTGCAAAAAGTATGAATATTATATATAAAATTAATCTCAATTTTTATTCACCTTAATTTTAGAAAATAGCAGGAAAAATAAGGTTAAAAAGCTTATTGCTAGACCCACTTGAACAATGAAAATAACTGTACTATCAGATACATTAAAATACAATTGCAGAATAAGTTGAGAGGATAAAATCAAAAAACTATATAAAACCAATAACAAGGTAACCTTAGCATGACTGAAACCTAATGCTTTTAATTTATGATGAATATGATTTTTATCTGCTTTAAATGGTGAAATACCTTTGAAAATTCGAACTGAAAATATTCGTAGTGTATCAATTAAAGGATAAACCAGAATACTCATAGCCAAAACAGGTTTATTAAGTTGTTGTAGCCAAATTGGAGCAATTTCATAATTGGCATTGATGCTTTTAATAGCTAAAACACATAAGATAACTCCAATAGATAATGACCCTGCATCACCCATGAAAACTCGAGCTGGTGCAAAATTAAAAAAAACAAACCCTAGCATCGTCCCAGAAAGCACAAAAGACAATAAACTCAGTGAAACATTTCCCGAGTAATAAAATATAAATCCGAAGATTAAGGAAGAAATTAAAGATATACTTCCTGCTAAACCATCTAGTCCATCAATTAAATTAATTGCATTTATAATTACAACGTAAACAAAAAAAGTAAGTAAATAACTAAGCCACAATGGGAGAATGGTTTGAATTGCAAAAATCCCATGCATTGATTCAATTCTAATATCAGCCATGATAACCAATATAAAAGCAACAATTATGTGGGCAATTAACTTTTTAATAGGAGCAGTCCCAATAATATCGTCTTTAATTCCAATAAAAAACAACAAAATTAAACAGGAAATAATGTACTTAAGATCAACAATAGAGTCAGTTGAATTATTAGGAAACCATAAAGAATATGAAAAAACTATTGCACCAAAAATAACAACCCCTCCTAATGTCGGTATACTCCAGCGATGCATTTTACGTTCTTCACTAGGTGAATCAACCAAATGTTTTAATTTGGCAACCTTTATCAGTGATGGCATAGAAATCATAACCACAAAAAATGCCGTTAAAAAACCTACTAACAAAGTATTAAAATCTGACATAGTAATGTTATTGATCAAAATAATCGTTTTTAAGAAATGTTCTCCATGTCAATGTTAAGTAATTTTCATTTTCATCCGCTTGTTGACGATATAAAAACCCTAATGACAACTCCATTCTAGTAGCCTTGTTAAATCTATACCCTAAAGAAGAGCTAATAATCATTAATTTAATTTTAGAGTCTGGAAGTTTTAAGCTTTCCGTAGGGATCATAACATTGTTGGCCCATCCATTGTCTGGATGATAATCAACATTGGCATAATTTCCGCCAAATTTTATGAAATAATTATTGTACTCAACCAAACCCTTAATTAAAAACTCATTAAACCCTGCTCCTAGCGGATGAGCTATCTCATGTGATAGGTGGCTGTAAGATTGTATACTATTTACACTATTCATCGAATACAAATCACTAGCGATTCGATTAAATTCAAAACATAGAAAAGAGTTTTGCAACCTTAAAAAGTTAAACCATTTTAAACCCAATTGCACACCAATTCTGTTTTCTGATTGAATAGCCAATTGATTGTAAAACATTATTTCATTAATCGGTTGATAAGAAAAGTTAAAACCATAAATTATGTTAGTTGATGATGAGGAATCATTCATCAATAGGCCCTTTCCAATTACAGGAATAAAAAAACCAATATTTTGTCTAATGACACCGTCTGTTTCATCGTATCTTTTAATGATTAAACCTTCAAAAAAAGAAAACTCAAATTCCTTATTAGGTCTAAAAGAAAGCATATTAAAATTAGATGCCTTGGGTTTAAATAAAGCCTCTGGTGTAGATGAATAAGGTATTCTACTTAGTGTATTCATCCATCCATTTACATGTTTATACATTATCTTTCCCTCAGCAAAAATATACTGCCCACTCATATAAGCATAGTCTGGAGCATAGTCAGAAAGCAATAATGATCGATAACCGTTTCCGAAAAAATGTCTACCATGACCCAATTGAAAATTTATACTTTTTAACGGAGAAAAACTTAGGTATCCGTTTGCTAGTCCTGCATCATAAGCTTTTGATGGGTATTGATCATTTTTGAAAAACTTTGCTCTTCCAACACCAATTGCTACACCATCAATATCTGAAAATGAACTGGCTTTTTGTTTTGCTCTATTTAATAAATAATCAGGATAAAAAAATTGATTTTCATAAAACCTTGTTTCAAAAGATATTTTAGAGCCAATATCTGCTTTTACCCTAAAACCTCTTACATTAGAATAATATCTGTATTCAAAACCCTGATTATATTTACTTAATGAAAAATTAAACAATGGATCGGCTGAAATTTTTACATCTTCTTGCTCAACGCATAATAAACTTTCATCAAACCATTTTTTTCCAAAATTAGATTTTCTAATTTTCCCCTCAAGAATAACATTCGAATCTAATTCTAACTGCATAGATTCATGGATAGGCTGTAAAGATTTATGAACCACCTTTTCATTGGTTCTTTGTTGGTAGTAAAACTCAAAAGGTAAGTTTGTATTCTGTGAATACGCACAAAAAGAAAGTAGAAGAAATAAAGTAAAACTAATCCCTCCTTTAGTTGTCAAGGTATTTGCTTTTATTTTGAATGAAATCTTCATACGTTTTTTTAATCCCTTGTTCTAGAGAAATTTTTGGAGACCAGCCTAATTTACTGATTTTCTCAATATCAAGACATTTTCTTGGCGTTCCATCCGGTTTTTCCGTATTAAAAACAATTTCTCCAGTATAACCTGTCTCTTTTTTAATCATTATAGCCAAATCTTTAATGGTAACATCAAGACCTGTACCAATATTAAGCGATACTTTGCCGTTGTAATTTTTCATAGTAAGAATACACGCTCTTGCCAAGTCATCAACATGAAGAAATTCTCTTCTGGGTGTTCCCGAACCCCAAATCTCTACCTGTGCAGAATTCCTTCCTTTTGCTTCATGAAACTTACGAAGAAGTGCTGGCAGCACATGAGAATTCAATAAATGATAATTATCATTTGGTCCGTACAAATTAGTTGGCATTAAAGAAATAAAATTTACACCGTATTGTTCTTTGTAAAACTCACAAAGTTTTAATCCAGCAATTTTAGCGATAGCATATGGTTCATTGGTTTTTTCTAATATCCCTGTTAATAAGGCTTCTTCTTTAATTGGCTGAATAGCCAATTTTGGATATATACATGAAGACCCTAAAAAAACTAATTTTTTCACCTTATGCTTGTAAGCTGCATGTATCACATTGGATTGCATCATTAAGTTATCATAAATAAACTCTCCTTTAAATGAACTATTTGCATGAATTCCACCAACTTTAGCTGCTGCCAAAAAAACATATTCTGGCTTGTTTTTGAAAAAAAATGATTCAACATCAATTTGTGATCTCAAATCTAATTCTTTTGAAGATCTAGTGATCTGATTTAAAAAGCCTTCTTTGGATAATTCCCTACAAATAGCAGACCCAACCATTCCATTGTGCCCAGCCACATATATTTTACTATTTAAGTTCATCATTCAAAATGATTTTTAGGTTCAAACCCTCCAGATTTTAAATATGCTTTTCTTTTGATAATTTGTAAATCTTCCTGAACCATTTCTTTTACTAATTCCTGAACTGTACAACTTGGTTCCCAGCCTAATTTTTCTTTTGCTTTTGAAGCATCACCAATCAACAGATCAACTTCTGTTGGTCGGTAATAGTTGTTATCCACCGCCACAATAACCTCTCCTGTTTCAACATTAATACCTTTTTCATCCACTCCATTTCCTTCCCACAAAATATCTATTCCTGCATTTTTAAAAGCCATTTCACAGAAGGACCTAACAGTAGTTGTAACACCAGTAGCTAAAACATAATCTTCGGCAACATCTTGTTGCAGCATTAACCACATTCCTTTAATGTAATCCTTAGCATGTCCCCAATCTCGCTGCGCATCTAGATTTCCTAGATAAATTGTTTTTTGTAAACCATTAGCAATTTTAGCTACTGCCCTTGTAATTTTTCTTGTTACAAAAGTTTCGCCTCTTATTGGGCTTTCATGGTTAAATAAAATTCCATTACAAGCATACATTCCATACGCTTCTCTATAGTTCTTTACGATCCAAAATCCATATAGCTTGGCAGCAGCATAAGGACTTCTTGGATAAAATGGTGTTTCTTCATTTTGTGGTACCTCCTGAACTTTTCCATACAATTCTGAGGTTGATGCTTGGTAAAATTTTGTTGTTTTTGAAATATCCAAAATTCTCAATGCTTCTAAAATTCTCAAAGTTCCTAATGCATCAGAATTTGCAGTGTATTCTGGAACTTCAAAAGATACTTTAACATGAGATTGGGCTCCTAAATTATAAATTTCATCTGGCTGAACCTCTTGAATAATCCTTATTAGGTTAGTAGAGTCTGTAAGGTCTCCATAATGCAAGAAAAAATTCACTTTTTCTTGATGTTTGTCTTGATATAAATGGTCTATTCTTTGAGTATTAAATGAAGATGCTCTTCTTTTAATACCGTGTACTTCATAATTTTTAGTTAATAAAAATTCTGCTAAATAAGCCCCGTCTTGACCTGTTATACCTGTTATTAATGCTACTTTTTTTTTCATTTTATTTTAAAATAAACCAGTTGTTTCTTAATTGTTCTCTGTTGTAAATCATTTCTTTATTTGTACTCATATCAACAAGCGTTTTACCTGCGCAATTAGCTATAGCATGTCCTGCAGCTGTATCCCATTCCATGGTTGGTGCAAACCTAGGATAAACATCTGCTTTTCCTTCAGCTACCAAGCATATTTTCAAAGAACTTCCCATGGAGATTATATCAATTTCACCGTGTTCTTTTTTTAATTCCTCAAAATACTCCGCTGTTTCGGCTGATTGGTGTGACCTACTTCCAACTACAACTGTTTTTGTTCTGTCGTTTTTCATGGGTAGTTTTTCTGTTTTGTCTTCCACCACTTTAAAAGCTCCCAAAGAAGAGCTGTAGTACAACCAATTCATTACCGGAACAAAAATTACTCCCATAATTGGAACTCCATTTTCTACTAAAGCAATGTTAACCGTAAATTCACCATTTCTTTTAACAAATTCTTTTGTTCCATCTAAAGGATCAACAATCCATAATTGTTTCCAATTTTTTCTTTCAATGTAATCTGCATGTTTCCCTTCCTCACTTAATACTGGAATGTTGGTTCCCTTTAAAAGATTTTCAATAATATCATTGGCATTTTGATCGGCAATAGTCAAAGGAGAATTATCTTCTTTGTTAAAAACATCAAAATCTTGTGCATATACTTTCATGATCTCTTCTCCACCCAACTTTGCTGCCTTAATTGCTAATTCAAGTAATTCAGCTTCCTTTTCTTTTCCTACCATTTAAACCAAAATTAGAATTATACCATGCTCTTTCGTGAAGATAGTAAACTGGCATTTTTATAAAAAACTCTATTCCCCCAACAGTAAGACCTGTCATTGGATCTCCACTTACTATCCAAGCAATAATCATGGTTGTTAAAGTTGCTGTAACACGCCAAGTCAAAGTCTTGGCAATATGTCTTTTCTTACTCTCTTCTATCATCAATAACCGCTTCCTGAACCTGAAATAATTTCTATTGGATGCCAAGTTGTTTTTGTTTCCATAAAACTTGATATGATGTATGGGTTTTCAGACTGAACAGTACCCCAGTTTTCTTCTTTTGCGACAACAATTCTTTTTAAATTATCTACTGCATCTAGTCTAAGTGATTCTTTAAATTCAGATTCTAAATCAGCCAAATAAACCGCATTTACATCCATATGCTTGCCTATGTGAGGAATTAATTCTGTTTTTTTACCTGTTAAAACATTAACTACTCCTCCAGGAACATCAGAGGTTGCTAAAACTTCAGAAAGAGTTACACTACACAATGGCTTGGATTCTGATGCGAACAAAACACATGTGTTACCAGAAATTATAACTGGACACAAACAAGATATTAATCCTAAAAGTGAACTGTTTTCTGGAGCAATAATACCAACCACACCAGTTGGTTCAAGCATAGAAAAATTAAAATGACTTGTAGCAACAGGATTAACAGACCCAAAAACTTGATTTATTTTATCTGCCCACCCGGCAAAATAAATTACTCTATCGATAGTTAAATCAACTTCTTTTTCTGCGGATTTTTTAGTTTCTCCCTGTAGAATCAATTCATCAACAAACTGAGACTTTCTTCCCTCAATCATCTCAGCAATTCGATACAAAATTTGACTCCTATTAAAAGCGGTAGCTCCTGACCATTTTTCAAATGCAGACCTTGCTGAAACAACAGCATTTTTGACATCTTTTCTTGATGAAAGACAAATATTGCCGATTGCTTTTCCATCCACTTTTGGCTGATAATATCTTCCTGATTCTGTTCTTGGAAATTTACCTCCAATAAAAATCTTATAGGTTTTCAATACATTAATTCTTTCTGACATATCAAATATTTAAATAAGGTAATAAACCATGTAACCCTCCTTCTCTCCCGTGGCCGCTTTCTTTGTAGCCACCAAATGGTGATGTTGGATCAAACTTGTTGTAAGTATTTGCCCAAACAACCCCAGCTCTCATCTGAGATGTGAGATTAAAAATCTTTGACCCTTTGTCCGTCCAAACCCCAGCGGATAAACCAAAAGGTGTATTGTTTGCTTTTGTAATAACTTCATCAATAGTCCTAAAAGTTTGAACAGCTAGTACTGGACCAAAAATTTCTTCTTTGACAATAGCATGAGATTGAGATACATTTGTAAACAATGTTGGTGGGCACCAAAATCCTTTTTTAG
>JBELEU010000016.1:0-22692 GCA_042093455.1 Crocinitomicaceae bacterium
TAGCAGGTCCACCTTTGGTGAAAATGGCAACTAATGAAATAAGCAATGAAGAAGAACTTGGTGGTGCTGAAATGCACAGTAAAATATCAGGCGTTTCAGATTATCTAGCTGAAGATGAACTGGATGGAATTAGAATTGCTAGAGAAATAATGGAAGTAGTTAAGCCTACAAAACCTGAACTTATTCCAGAGGAAAATATTGAAGAACCTCATCATCCAGTTGAAGAACTTTTAGGAATAATTCCTTCTGATCCAAAAATCCCTGTAGATGCCCGAGAAGTTATTTTACGCATATGTGATGGTTCAGAATTTAGTGAATTCAAAAAAGAATATGGAAATACCATGGTTTGTGGTTGGGGGAAAATACACGGCTATCCAATCGGTATAATTGCAAATAACGGAGTAATCTTCTCAGAATCTGCCAATAAGGGAGCCCAGTTCATTCAACTGTCTAACAAAAATGATATCCCATTACTATTTATTCAAAACACAACTGGATATATGGTTGGAAAAGCTTACGAAGAAGGAGGAATTATTAAAAATGGAGCAAAATTAATTAATGCAGTATCTAATAGTAAAGTTCCATCCATAACGTTAATGATAGGTTCCTCTTTTGGCGCTGGTAATTATGGAATGAACGGAAGGTCATATGACCCAAATTTTTTATTTACATACCCAAATGCTAAAATTGGGGTTATGGGATCTGAACAATTAGCAGGGGTAATGAATATTATACAAAAGGCATCAGCAAAAGCATCTGGCATTCCTTATGATGAAGAAAATGCAAAAATGATACAACAAATGCTAATGAACGAAGCTGATTCTAAATCATCTGCTTGGCATTCAACATCTGAATTATGGGATGATGGAGTTATTGACCCAAGAGAAACAAGAAATTATTTAGGTTTTGGATTTGCTATTTTATATAACCAAAAAATTGAAGGAGCTAAATCATACGGAGTTTGGAGAATGTAATATGAAATCAATCAACACTATACTAATAGCAAATAGAGGCGAAATTGCATCAAGAGTTATTCGCACATGTAAATCAATTGGCATTAAAACCATTGCCATCCACTCTCCTATTGACCTCAATGCAACTTATACTCAAGAGGCTGACCTTGCTATTTCAATTGGAGACAATGCTCCAAAGTCATCTTACTTGAATCAAAAATTAATTATTGAAACCGCATTAAATCATGGTGCAGATGCTATTCATCCAGGATATGGTTTTTTATCTGAAAATGTTGAATTTGCTGAAAATTGTAAAAAAGCTGATTTAATTTTTATTGGACCCAACTCAAAAGCTATAAGAGCCATGGCCTCAAAATCTGAAGCTAAAATTTTGATGAAGAAACATCAAGTACCAACTATTCCAGGTTATCAAGGTGAAAATCAAAATACAGATCATTTGATAAATGAATCTTTAAAAATAGGATTCCCATTATTACTAAAAGCCACAGCTGGTGGAGGAGGTAAAGGAATGAGAGTAGTTGAAAATGAGAAGGAACTTAAAAATGCCATTGAGTCAGCCAAAAGAGAGTCTTTATCAGCCTTTGGCAATGATGAATTAATAATTGAAAAATACATTACTAACGGAAGACACATTGAATTTCAAATTTTTGGAGATCAACATGGAAATGCCATTCATTTACTAGAAAGGGAATGTACTATTCAAAGAAGACATCAGAAAGTACTTGAAGAAAGCCCTTCTCCTGTAATGACAAACGATCTTAGAATGAAAATGGGTGCAGCTTCTGTAAATGCTGCGAAAGCATTAAACTACGATAATGCAGGAACTGTTGAATTTATTTACGATGCCCAAACAAAAGATTTTTTCTTTCTAGAAGTCAATACCAGATTACAAGTTGAGCATCCAGTAACAGAATCAGTAACAGGATTAGATCTTGTAAAAATGCAAATTGAATCAGCTGAAGGAAAACAGCTAAAATTGAAACAAGAAGATGTCAAAAGCAATGGATATGCAATAGAGCTAAGGCTTTATGCTGAAGACCCCTCAAACAACTTCCTTCCAGTCACAGGAAATGTAAATACATTTACTTATCCTAAAGTTGATGGATTAAGAATTGAAACAGCTATAAACTCAGGAAGTGATATTTCAGTTTTTTATGACCCAATGATTGCAAAAATAATTGTTCATGGTGAAGACAGGGAAATTGGATTGAGAAAAATGGGCTACATCCTAGATCAAATGGTTTGTTTAGGAACGGTAACCAATCAAAATTTTTTAGCTCAACTTGTTAGAGACCCTAATGTTATAAAAGGAAATTACAACACTAATTTTCTTGACTCATTTAAACTTAAAAGTGATTTCAATACAAACGCATTGTCCATAGCTGCGTCAATTCTTCTGCATCAAAAAAGAAAAAGAAAACAAACTTTTCTAAAAAATATTCCAGGTGGATGGAGAAGTAATTACTACGCTCCTCAACAAAACACATTTAAAATTAACGGCTCAACACATATATCTAAATACAAACAAATAGGTGATAAATTTGAGTTTTACAATGAAGAAGAAGTCAATAAAGTTACGGTAATAGAATATGACAATGAATATCTTAGAATTCAGATTGACGAGGTAAGTTATAGATTTAAAGTTTTTTCAAATAAAAATGAAATTTACATTCACAACAGCACTACTGGATCATGCCTAATAAAAATTCAAAACCGATTTCCAACAACAGAAAAGGAAAAAGAAAAAGGAGCATGTATAGCGCCTATGCCATCTCAAGTAATAGAAATACTTGTTAAAGTTAATGACGAAGTAAAAGAAGGTGATCCTTTAGCAATACTATCATCAATGAAAATGGAAAACACCATTTGTGCTGAAGAAGATGGAATTATAGAAGAAATATTCACAAAAAAAGAAGCAAACATTGAAGCAGGATTTACCTTACTTAAAATAAAAGCAAATTGAATTATTTTGAAAAAAATATAGTCCAAAACATTGATAACCAAAAATGGGCATTCATTGAATGTCACGTTAAAAGAAATACACTTACAATAACACTTAATCGTCCTGCAAAAAAAAATGCTCTTCATCCACAAATGGTAAATGAAATTGCATTTGCACTTTCGCATGCACATCATAACAATGAAATCAGAGTTGTTGTTTTTAAAGCCAATGGTGATATTTTTTGCTCTGGGGCAGATTTAAAAGCATTTATGGGGATTTCCGAAGAGTTTAAATCAACTATTCCTAACCCATCAAAGCCTATACTTTTAGGAGAGATATTTAATCAAGTTCATAAACCTATTATTTGTCAACTACATGGGAACATAATGGCTGGAGGGCTTTTCTTTATTGCTGGCAGTCATTTCACCATTGCATCAAAAAATGTAAAACTTGGACTACCTGAAGTAAAAAGAGGTTTATTCCCGTTTCAGGTGCTTGCAGCATTACTTAACAACGTCAATAAACAAAACGCTATTAATTGGTGTATTAAAGGAGATGATATTTCTGCAGAAACAGCAAAAGAATGGGGCTTAATTACCGAAATTACTTCAGATGAAAAACTTAGTGAAGTAACTAATCAATTAATTGAAAAAATTTCAAACAACTCTCCTAATGCAATTAGAATGGGGTTAGAAGCATTTGAAAAAATCACAAAGAAAAATGGAGAACACCAATATTTAATGGAAATGCTCCAAAAAACAATTATGAGTGAAGATGCTCAAGAAGGCATAAAAGCCTTTAAAGAAAAACGAAAACCAGAATGGACCGGAAAATAATCATATAATTATGGCACAAAACAAATTAATATTATCAGCTGCTTTAACAGGTGCTGCAACAAATAGATCACATTGTCCTTACATTCCATTTACACCAAAAGAATTGGGTGAAGAAGCAAAACGTGCAGTTGATGCTGGTGCTAGCGTTGTTCATATACATGCTAGAGAAGATGATGGCACTCCAAGCTGGAGAACTGAAGTATTTGAACAAATTCATGAGGAAGTTAGAAAAAATTGTCCTGATGTTTTAATCAATTACTCAACCGGAGCAATCGGAATGACTGCTGCAGAAAGAACCAAGCACCTATACGCAACTAAGCCAGATATGGCTGCATTTAATATGGGGAGTATGAACTATGCAATTTTCTCAAAAAAAGCCAAGCAATTTTTCTGGAATGGAGTTTTTGAAAATTCATTTGACACCATGATTGAAGTTGTTAAAGTAATGAATGAAAATAATGTAAGTCCTGAAATGGAATGTTTTGATACGGGGCACATAAGAAACGCTGAACCACTAAGGGAAATGGGACTATTGCCTGAAAATGCTAGTTATAGCCTCGTCATGGGAGTTATGGGTGGAATTCCTGCCACTACACAAAATTTAATTCATCAAATTGAACAAGTTCCAAAAGGAGCAGTATGGCAAGTCATTGGAATAAGTAGAAAACAATGGCAATTAGCTGCTGTTGCATGTACAATGGGAGGGAATTTTAGAGTTGGACTTGAAGATAATTTCTATCTCCCAAATAATGAAATGGCAAAATCAAATGGAGAGTGTGTCGAATGGGGAGTTAAACTTGCCAATATGATGGGAAGAGAAATTGCTTCAATCTCAGAAGCAAGAACCATGTTAAATACCCCACTAAAACAAAATGCATAATGTTTGAAAAAAACACTTTTAAAAATAAGATTGCATTAGTTACAGGAGGAAGAAGTGGCATAGGCTATCAAATAGCAAAAAACCTACTTCAACTTGGTGCAACAGTTATCATTGCTTCACGCAAAGAAGAACCTCTAAAAAAGGCTGCCGGTGAATTGGAAAAATTTGGTCCTATTCATTATTACCCATGCGACATTAGAAAAACAGAGGAAATTCAAGATTTAGCCAAAGTAATTAAAGAGAAATGTGGAAGATTAGACATTTTAATAAATAATGCAGGAGGACAATTTCCAGCTTTAACTGAATATATAAATGACAAAGGGTGGAATGCTGTAATCAACAACAATCTTAATGGAACATTTTACATGATTAGAGAAATGGGAAATGCATTTTTCATTCCTCAGAAAAATGGAATTATTGTTAATATCATAGCTGATATATTAAGAGGTTTTCCTGGTATGATTCATACGGGAGCAGCAAGAGCCGGTGTAGAAAACATTACCAAAACCATAGCACAAGAATGGAGCGATTTTAATATTCGGATAAACTGTGTAGCACCAGGAATAGTTGAATCTACCGGTTTAGACACCTATCCAAAACCAGTTCAGGATATGTTTGAAGATGCTAAAAAGGCAATACCAATGCACAGATTTGGCACTGTAGAAGATGTTTCAAATGCTGTATGCTTTTTCGCAAGTGACTTATCAGCATACTGCACTGGAACAACTTTATACGTTGATGGGGCCCAACACTTAAACTATGACAAAATGGGGTTAGCAAGAGTAATGAGGGACTTTCTTAATCCATAATTGACAATGACAGCTATAAAAAAAATAATCAAGGGAGGTGAATTCCTTTTAGAAGACAGCCTTTATAATGACATATTCACTGCAGAAGAATACAGTGAAGAACAAATTATGTTTAGAACATCAATGAGAGATTTTTTAAACAAAGAAATTGAACCCATAAAGGAAAAGTTTGACACCAAAGAAGGAGCTAAACTAGCCCCTGGATTATTAGAAAAAATGGGGGAATTGGGGTTTCATGGAATTGGAGTTCCAGAAGAATATGGCGGACTGAATTGCGATATGAAAACAGAAATGGCTTTTGGAGAAATAGCTTCAGATAGTTTTGCGTTTAGTCAATCAATTGGTGTTCATACTGGCTTGGGGGTCTATCCTATTTTATTTTATGGAAACGATACTCAAAAAGAAAAATATCTCAAAGATATAGTATCCGCCAAAATTAAATGCTCTTATTGTTTAACAGAACCAAGCGCAGGGTCTGATGCAAATGCAGGAAAATCAAAAGCCGTTTACAGCAATGACAAACAACATTTCATACTCAACGGTCAAAAAATGTGGATTACTAATTCAGGCTTTGCAGATGTGTTTTTCGTTTTCTGTAAAATTGAAAATGATGAAAACTTATCCTGTTTGATTGTCCATAAAGAATGGGGAGTAAAGCTAGGAGCAGAAGAAAATAAATTAGGCATACATGGATCATCAACAAGGCAAGTCTTTTTTGAAAATATTAAGGTCCCAGCAGAAAACCTTTTAGGTGAACGAAACAAAGGTTTTAAAATCGCCATGAATGCTTTAAATGCTGGAAGAATAAAAATCGGAGTTGCAAATACAGCAATAGGAAAAAGAGCTTTTAAACTAGGCATTAACTACGCTAATGAACGAGAACAATTTGGTTCAAAGATTTCAACTTTTGGTGCTATTCAAGAAAAAATAGCTACAATGGCCATTAAACTATATGGACTTGAAAGCAGTTGGAATAGAGCCGCACATCAAATTGATCAATCTTTTAATCAGATTATTGAAAATGGAGAAAATCAAATTGAAGCAAAAATTAAGTCAGTTGCTGAATACGCCATGGAGTGCGCTATTATAAAAGTATACGGATCTGAAACAGAATCTTTCATAGTAGACGAGTCATTACAAATACATGGTGGAATGGGGTTTTCTGCCGAAAGTGAAATATCAGTCCATTATAGAAATGTAAGAGGCAATAGAATTTACGAAGGAACCAATGAAATAAATCGATTATTGATTCCAACCATGCTATTTAGAAAAGCGATGAAAGGTGAGCTTCCTTTAATGGAAAAAACAATGGCTCTATTCAATGATCTAATGAGCGGAAGTTTATCTAAAATTGATGAAGGTAATGTTTTGTATGAAAATGAAAATAATTTTCTTTCCGTTGCTAAAAAAGCAACATTGCTTGTTGCTGGAATTGCAGTCCAACAATTTCAAGAAAAAATTAAAGATGAACAGGAGGTTTTAACTCATCTATCAAATATGATAATCCCATTATATATTTTTGAAAGTGCACTACTTCGGGCCCAAAAACATAATAGTAAGGCTGCCATTTATAAACAAATGACTACACTTCTTATGCATGAAACTAGTCTACAACTTTCTAATAATGCAAAAGAGGTAATATATGCTGCTTCAAACAAAGATCAAGCATTATCAAGTTACAAGTCAATCAACAGATTAATACAACTCCCTTTTTGTAATTTAAAAGAACTTAGAAGAAAAATTGCCCATCATTTTATCACAAAGAACAAATACAATTTAACATAGAAAATTTGAAAACACCAATTGAATATTTTTACCACTGGGAAAAAGAAACTCCTGAAAATGTCTTCTTAAAACAGCCTTTTGGAGACACATGGAAACACATGACTTTTGCAGAAACTGCTAATGAAGCAAGAAAATTAGTTACTGTTTTAAATGAAATGGGATTAAAAAGTGGTGATCATATTGGAATTCTGTCCAAAAACTGTTATCACTGGATAATCACTGATATTGCAATTACAATGGGCGGATTTATCTCTGTGCCTTTTTATGCAAGTTTACCCAAAGATCAATTAAACGAAGTAATAGTCAAAAGTGATATTAAATTATTATTTATTGGAAAACTTGATACGTGGGGCAATAAAATAGAGGCCTTGCCAAAAAATCTTAAAACTATTTCATTCCCACATTATGAGGGAAATGCAAACATTAATGTAGATGAAGAATGGACAGACCTAATTAAAAATAAAAAACCATTTACCGAAAACTTTATTCCAAAATTAGATGATACTTGGACCGTACTTTTTACATCAGGTACTACAGGAAGTCCTAAAGGTGTAATGCTTCCTTTCAAAAGTATTGCTGCAGTTTTTCGAGATGAAGAACGGTACAATACTCTTGGTATTCATAAACTAAAAGAACACACCTTCTTTTCATTTCTACCATTAAATCATGTAGCGGAAAGACTTGCAATAGAAGGAGCTGCTTTTTTTACAGGGGGGTCTATTTCTTTTGCTGAATCTATTGACACTTTCATCAAAAACCTACAAGATATTCAACCAACTGTATTCTTTGCTGTACCCAGAATATGGAGCAAATTTCAAATGGGAGTTCTTGAGAAAGTTTCACAAAAAAAACTAAATACATTATTAAAAACTCCTATTGTTTCTGGCCTAATTAAAAAGAAATTAAAAAAAGCACTTGGACTATCAAAAGCAGAAATAGTTTTGACTGGAGCTGCTTTAACACCAGTTCATTTAAAACAATGGTATAGAAAAATCGATATTAATTTAAGAGAAGTTTTTGGAGCAACCGAAGCCTGCGGAGCAATAACAGTAACTCCCTTAGGAGAGTCAAGTGATATAGGAGTTGGCAAGGCAATTAAAGGAATAGATATAAAAATAGATGCTAAAAATGGTGAAGTAATTTATAGATCAGATCAATTAATGACGGGGTATTACAAAGAAGAAGATAAAACAAAAGAAATTCTCCAAAACGGATGGTATTTCAGCGGTGATAAAGGGTTTATTGACGAACATCAAAACCTAAATATAATTGGCAGAGTTAAAGATGCATTTAAAACAGAAAAAGGAATTTATATAACTCCTAATCCGATTGAAAATTCACTATCAAAAAATGAATTACTTGAACAAATATGTGTAGCTGGACTAACATCTCCTCAACCAATTGCATTAGTAAATCTTTCTGAAATTTCAAAAGGAAGTTCTAAAGATCAAATAAATGAGAACTTAACCAACCATCTTAAAAAAACCAATACAGAACTAGCTAATCATACCAAAGTTCAATGTATAGTCATCACCAAAGAAATTTGGACTGAAGACAATAATATTTTAACACCGACATTGAAAGTCAAAAGAAATAAAATTGATGAAAAATACATGAATAAGTATAAAGACTGGTACAACAAGAAACAACTAATTATTTGGGAATAAGTCAATAACTAATTAAGGAACTGATTATGGAAAACAGCAAAGAAATTTTAAGAATATTTGAATTACAAAATGACATTGAGAATTTAAACTCTCTTAAAAATTCTTCTGCAAATGAAAGAATAATAAAGATAAAAAGTATTCTACAGTACATCCTAAATCCAGCAAAACATAAATTAATTGCTGAAGGACTTTTCAAAGACTTACACAAATCAAATGAAGAGGTGATCACAACTGAAATATCTCCCTTAATAATTACAATTAAAGAAGTAGTCAAAAAATTAAAGTCATGGATGAAAGATGAGCATGTCCCCTCTCCAATTACAATGACAGGAATGTCTTCCTTCATCAAGTACGAAGGAAAAGGAACCGTCTTAATTTTATCTCCATGGAATTATCCTTTTCAATTAACGATTTACCCATTAATATATGCCATTGCTGCAGGAAACGCAGTAATAATTAAACCTTCAGAAATAGCAGATAAGACCTCTTCGGTAATTAGTGCTATGATTAAAGAATTATTTGATGAAAATGAAGTTTCCGTAATTCAAGGAGATGTTAAAACTGCAACTGAACTTCTTAAAAAACCTTTTAATCATATTCACTTCACAGGCAGCCCAAAAGTTGGTAAAATTGTTATGGCTGCAGCTGCAAAAAATTTAAGCGGAGTAACCCTAGAACTTGGTGGAAAATCACCTGTAATCATTGATGAAACATGCAACATCAAAAATGCAGCCGAAAAAGTTGCTTGGGCTAAATCTTTAAACAGTGGACAAACCTGTATTGCTCCAGACTATGCATTGGTACATGAAAGTCAACTCAGTGAATTCATTTCTGCATTTAAAAAAACCATTGAAAAGTTTTATAACCCTGACGAAAAGGGCATTGAATCTTCAAAAGATTATGGTAGAATAATTAACCTTCCGAATTTCAAAAGGATCAAAGATTTAGTAGATAATGCCGTTTCAAATGGAGCTACAATTCAAATGGGGGGTGATTTCAAGGAAAATCAAAAATTTATTAGTCCAACATTGATTAATAATGTTAACATGGAAATGGAGATAATGAAGGAAGAAATTTTCGGGCCAATTCTTCCAATCATTTCTTACAAAAGCAAAGATGAAGCAATTCAAACCATCCAAAAACTTCCTACACCATTGGCTTTTTATGTAATGAGTAATAAAAGGTCAAACATTAATTATTTTCTAAACAATACAGCATCAGGAGGTTCTTGTATAAATGAACTTATGCTAACCTCGGTAAATCCTCACCTTCCTTTTGGAGGATTAAATAATAGTGGAATAGGAAAATCTAACGGCAAACACAGTTTTGAGGATTTTTCAAATCCAAGAGGAATAGTAAAAAGAAATTGGGGAACATTAAAGCCTATTTATCCTCCATTTAACAGTAAGATTTTCAAATATTTTAAAAAAATAGTAAGCATTTAATACAGTAAATTATGAGTAATAAAACAGCATTTATAACTGGGAGTAGTCGAGGAATTGGAAAAGCAATAGCATTGAAGCTTGCTGAAAATGGATTCAATATAGCAGTTGCTGCTAAAACATCTAAACCACATCCAAAATTAGATGGAACTATTTATACTGCAGCAGAAGAAATAGAAAAAGTTGGTGGAAAAGCACTTCCTCTGGTAGTAGATATAAGAGATGAGAATATGGTTAACGATGCCATAGAAAAAACAGTTGAAAAGTTTGGTGGAATAGATGTGCTTATCAACAATGCCAGTGCCATTGGGTTAACTCCTATTGAACAAACATCAATGAAAAGATATGATTTAATGCACGACATCAATGTCAGAGGAACATTCATGGTTTCTAAGGCTTGCATTCCTCATATGAAAAATTCTGAAAACCCTCACATATTAACACTATCTCCCCCATTGAACCTAAATCCATCATGGTTCGGAGCTCACTTGGCCTATACTATGAGTAAATATGGAATGAGTATGACTGTATTAGGACAGTCCAACGAATTAAAATCTAAAGGCATTGCATCAAATGCATTATGGCCAAAAACAACCATTGCTACAGCTGCAGTTAAAAACCTACTTGGTGGTGACGCCCTAATTCAAGCAAGCAGAAAACCTGAAATAATGGCTGATGCTGCATTCAAAATAATTCAAAAAAACAGTAAAGAATGTACAGGCAATTTTTTCATTGATGAAGAATTCCTAATGGAAGAAGGAATAACCGATTTCTCTAAGTATGCTGTTAATCCTGATAATAGTTTAATGAAAGATTTATTTATTTAAAATGTCTAGCTTCTATTTCAATTCTGATCATAATTTGTTTAGAAAATCATTAAGAGATTTTCTAGATAAAGAAATAGTACCTAAAATCAACAAATGGGAAAATGAAGGTCGAGTACCAAGATCTGCATTTGAGAAAATGGGAGAAATGGGGTACTACGAATTAGGAATGGAAGAAAAATATGGTGGAATAGATACAGATATTTTTTATAGCATAATACTTATTGAAGAATTAAATAAATGTAATTCAGGTGGTGCAGCAGCCTCATTGTTAGCTCACTCCACTTTAGCAATGGAACATCTTCAAAAAAATGGAAACGATTTTCTTAAAGAAAATTATCTAAAACCTGCAATTCAAGGAACTAAAATCGGTTGTCTTGCTATTACTGAACCAAATGCTGGATCAGATGTTGCAGCCATAAAAACAACTGCAAAGAAGAATGAAAATCATTATGTTTTAAATGGCTCAAAGACCTTTATCACTAATGGAGTTTATAGCGACTTTATGGTGGTAGCAACAAAAACAGCAAATACTGGGTTTCAAGGAATAAGTATGATGTTGATTG
The DNA here is from genome assembly GCA_042093455.1 of Crocinitomicaceae bacterium. Lineage (GTDB taxonomy): Bacteria > Bacteroidota > Bacteroidia > Flavobacteriales_D > Parvicellaceae. The sequence goes on from JBELEU010000016.1 coordinate 11,726, forward strand.
ACAGAGAATGGGAAGGAGTTAGCGCTAATCCTTTAAAAAAGCTAGGATGGCATGCTTCAGATACAGGTGAAATTTCTTTTGACAATGTGAAAGTCCCTTTTGAATATTTAATTGGAGAAGAAAATCAAGGCTTTTACTACATTATGCAACGATTTGAGTTAGAACGACTAGTTCTATCAACAGGTGCATTGGCTTCTGCAGAGTATGCTCTTGATTATGGACTTAAATATTTAAGTGAAAGAGAAGCTTTTGGAAGACCACTTTCAAAATTTCAAGAATTAAGACACAGAGTAGCTCAGCTCTCTTCAGAAATTGAGAGTTTAAAATCGTTCAATTACCAAATATGCAGATCCTTTAGTGATGGACATGATGTAACAACTCAATGTGCTATGATAAAATTACTAAGTACAGAACTTATGGATAAAGTAAGTTATCAAGTTCTTCAATTTTTAGGCGGCTATGGATATATGGAAGAATATCAGGCAGCTAGAATATTTAGAGATAGCAGAATAGGAACTATAGGAGGAGGAACATCAGAAATTATGAGAGAAATAATAGCAAAACAAATTATACAATAACAACATGAAAAATTACTATTTCAACGAAGATCACGAAATGTTCCGACAAGGACTAAAAGACTTTTTAGCAAAAGAAGTTATTCCTAATATTGAAAAATGGGAAGAAGAACAAAGAATCCCCAAAGAAGTTTTCAAAAAATTTGGAGACATGGGTTACTTGGGCCTAAACTATCCTGAAAAATATGGTGGAGCTGATGCAGACTTCTTTTACTCAGTCGTATTTGTTGAAGAAATCTCTAAGGTTTTTTCTGGTGGATTTATGGCAGCATTTTCAGTACAACAATACATGTCAAGTCCTTATCTATTCAAGCATGGTTCAGATTTCATAAAAGAAAAATACCTAACCAAAGCAATAACTGGAGATGCTATATGTTCCATAGCAATAACAGAACCCAATGCTGGTTCAGATGTAGCTAACATAAGAACAACAGCAATTAGAGAAGGAGATCACTACATTGTTAATGGTTCTAAAACATTTATCACAAGTGGAGTTTATGGTGATGTACTAATCACTGTTGTTAAGACAGATCCAAGTGAAGGGTTCAATGGGATAAGCTTATTGGTTATTGACCGTAATGCTGAAGGAGTATCTGCAACCAAACTCAAAAAACTAGGGTGGCATGCATCTGATACTGCAGAGTTATCATTTGACAACGTTAAGGTTCCAGTAGAAAACTTATTAGGTGACGAAAACCAAGGTTTCTTTTACCTTATGGGAGGTCTACAACTAGAACGATTAGTAGGTGCAATTGGAGGTTATGCTGGCTCTGAATCTGCACTAGATTATTCCATGCAATACATGTCAGAAAGAGAAGCATTTGGAAGATCAATAAATAAATTTCAAGTCCTAAGACATAGAGTAGCTCAAATGGCATCTGAGATAGAATGCATCAAATACTTTGTATACAACTGCTGCAAACTTCATGCTGAGGGGGAATATGTTGTTAAAGAGTGTTCCATGGCTAAACTTTTAGGAACAGAACTATCAGACAAAGTCATGTATCAGTGTCTACAATTTTTTGGAGGATACGGCTATATGGAAGAATATAAAATGGCAAGAATGTTTAGAGACAGTAGAATAGGAACAATTGGAGGAGGAACATCAGAAATCATGAGAGAAATAATTGCCAAGATGGTTATTGATGACAAATCATACGCAAAAACTTCCTCAACAGACAAACCCATGACAAAACCTAAAGAAACAAAAGAAGATGATACAAAATCAATTAATCAAAATAAAACAAACACAACAATTATGAGTTACGAAAACACACTTAATGCCATGAAACAAAAAGCTGCATCAGCAGACGCCTTAGGGTCAATATTAAAATTAAATTTTGGTGAAAACCAAATTGTAATTGATGGAACTAACGGAGGAAATATTGTGTCAGGCGATGACATTGACGCCAATTGTACAGTTGACGTTAGTTTAGAAGATTTCACAGCTATGGTAAATGGCGATCTTAATCCAATGGGAGCATTTATGGCAGGTAAAATGAAAGTAAAAGGTGATACTGCAATTGCACTAAAATTGCAATCACTCATGGGTTAATCTTCTTTTAATATGAGTAATAATAAGAAAGTTGCAATAATAGGAGCTGGCCCCGCAGGGGCCTCAGCTGCTTATTATTTACAGAAAGAAGGTTATGAAGTAACTGTTTTCGAAAAAGAAAACTTTATCGGTGGTCGAACACATGGTTACAACGATGGTGAAATAGGATTTGACACGGGGGCAAGTTTCTTTACTAATTTCTACCCTCTTCTAAAAGAATTAGTTAAAAAATTAGACCTTGAAAATGAAGTTATTGAATTAGAACGAAGAGTTGGATTAAGATACAAAGATGTACTTGCTGAATTCACTTTTGGAGATTTAAAAACATTTTGGAAACTTCCTTTTATTACAACAAAAGATAAATTTATAATGATTTGGAGTACTATAAAACTTACACTCCAACGTAAAAATCTTGATTTGGTATCACCTGAAAAATTATCAAAATTTGATGATAGTTCCATAGCAGAATGGGCTACAACCACCATGTCAGAAAATGTATTCCAATACTTAATAAGACCAGGAGTTGAACCTTTTTGGTATTTTTCATGTGATGATGTTTCAAGAGCAATGACTACAGTTCTTCAGGGAAGAGCAGCAGATGCTAAGTTTTATACATTTAAAAGAGGAATGGCTCAAATTTCAGAAAAACTACTAAGCGAGGTAGAGCTTCATTTATCATCAAGTGTAAATAAACTTTTTCAGAAAGAAAATAAAATTGAAGTTTCTTTCGAGAAAAATAATATTCAATCAACTATTGAAGTTGATAAAATCATAGTTGCAACTCCTACTATTGCATTCAAGAAAATTCCTCACAACTTTAAAATTGATGACTTAATGGATAAGTTCATTAATTCTCAAAAATATGTTAGCAATGTTCATGCAACCTATACAGTGAATGAAGAAGATGTAAAAGAAATGTTTGCTTATTATTATCCATGTGGAAAATGGGAAACACCAATAGGTGCTATCGTTCTACATAAACAAAAATGCATTGATTCAGTTATAGTTCCTAAAGGGAAAGAATTAATTAGCGTATTCATATTGGATAAACCTTCTCAAGAATTAATGGAATTAAGCAACGATGAAGAAATTTTGAAACGTGTATGGGAAATGGCTATTAATTTTGAGAGCAAATTGCCAATCGATGCTGAACCTGTAGCAGTGTTTAAACGAAAAAATGCAATACCATTGCATGAAGTTGGTCGATACAAAACAGCTAATCAAATAAAAGATCAAAAAAATAAAGCTATTGTATTTGCAGGTGACTATATGAGTTGTGCAACAGTTGAGGGGGCATTAAGAAGTGGTCGTTGGGCAGCTTCTCAAATTTCAGGAAAAAAAATTACTTTTTAAACATACTATTCATCAACCTGTCCCACAGAGTTGTAGTAAATCCAAAACCTTTTTCTGGATCTCGGTAGTGATGCATCAAATGATGTTTAATTAACATCCTAATGAATTTATTTTTAATGGTCATATGATGACTAGCATAATGAAACCAGTCGTAAACTAAATAAGATAAAACCAACATTGCAAAAAACGGAGCAGAATAAAAAGAACCAAACAAGGAAAAAGACATTAAATAAAGTAAAATACCTCCTGGAACAGAAACAATAGGAGGCACAACCAACCTTTTAGGATCGTTAGGATAATCATGATGAGCACCATGAATTAGATATAGCATTTTCTTTCCAAAATCTGATTTTGGATGGCTATGAAAAAAAAACCTATGACCAGTGTACTCAATAAAGGTCCAGAAAAGAACACCTGAAATTAGTAATAATGTCAAATACCAATAATTATTAATTTGTTGAGCCATACAAAAAACAACTGTTAGGTAAAAAAAATACAATACAACAGGTACAAATATTAGGAATGGAACAATATGGTGAGTAGTAGTAATTGATTCTAAAATTTTACTATTGAAAATAGTAATACTTTCAGTTCCTGAAATAAATAATTTCTTTTTTGAAGACGGTTTATCCATAATAAAATATAAATTCAAATTTCAACAAATAAATTGAGCATTACAAAGGATTTTAGTCATTTTTGTCTAATTTTATTGATTATTTTAAATAAATAATGAAGGTTTCCAATAAACATTCAATAACAATAAATAGTTCAATTGCAAAAGCATTTAAGGCTCCTATATATTTAGACGTAAAAAAAATCATGACTGGTTATGGTCCATTGCCAAAATCTGAAGGGGTAATAAATGATGAAAATTGGGCAAATCCAAAAGGTGAAAGAACAGTTTTAGCTTTCGGTAAAGAATTGTGTACCGAAACAATAATTGAAAGAATTGAAAATGAATACTGGAAATATCAACTTACTAATTTCAAACAAAAATCATTTTTTTTTGTCAAAAAAGTCACTGGAGAAATATGGGTTGAATTAAAGGAAGAAAACAAATGTGAATTAATATCTCAATATACCTTTTTAAGTAAAAATGCTTTTGCGCATCCTATAACATACCTGTTTACAAAAATTCTTTGGTCAGGTTTACAAAAAAAAGGACTTAAAAACATGAAAAAACTTTTAGAAAATAAGACCCCCTTTTACTATCCTGTTTAAATTATTTTTTGGTCTTTATTAAATACAATATCAAAATTGGAAGATACAGTACAAAGGCAATTATTGAAATGTTCGAACCTTTTGTTAAAAGCGAACAATTTAGCAAATCAACTCTATCTTGAGTAGCAAAAAAACCACCAACAATAACTCCTAAAAAGAAGTAGGAAAATAAAATAAAAGGTAAATGCTGTAATATTTTTTTAAAAATCATCTTTAATAAATTAGAATCCTAAATATTTTGCTGTATTAATATCCATGATAAAATAGGAACATCAATCAAAACCAATAGCCATAGTAATACGTTTTTTTTTGTGTTTCCCCAATGGACTTTTTGTTCTAACCATCTAAATTGAAATGAAAAAACAAAAACAAAAACAAACCAAGAAATATAATTTATAACAGGAATTCCAAACCATCTAGTCGAATACCTAGAACCAACAAAATTATTTTTAAAAAAATGATACACCCAATTATCAGGTGTAGTCATATGTGTTAATTCAACAAAATTATAGGGATCAACATTCCCTGCTATTACTTTTGATTGATTAGGTTCTACCCATATCCACCAATTGTATACAGTGGCTAATGGATCCATCATTAAATCAAGTAATAAGGCCAATGTCGAATCAATTAAAGCAAAACACACTAAGAAAAAAAACAAAGAGTACTTTTTAAAACCTGTAATGAATAATCTATTATTTATCTCCATAATAAGATAAACTAATGCGATCCATGAAAGAGGGTTAGCCAAAGGTATTTCGAAAAAATATAGTTGATACCCAGGATATACATATGCACCTGAAAGAACACCTATATTTTCACATCCAGCTGATAAAATAAAACCTGCTACAAACTCTCTAAATGTTTTGTGAAAACCGTAATTGATATAAGAATGATAAAAACTAATTAAGAAAATTAGATAACAACCTATTTCAAATGCATATTTAAAAAAGTCAGCGTTTAAAATCATTTAATATTTTATTGAAAATCAAAATGAAGAATATCTCAAAAAATTTACAATCTTTAAGATATGAATAATCTAGTTAAGACCGTTATCCTAATATTATGTTTTACAGGGTGTAATGATAGCAGCACAAAAGAAAGCAAATATTTTATATCCAACAGTTGTAATTGTACAGACCTAATTCTAGATGAACTGTACAATCATTTTTATTTAAATGAACGTACTTCCCCTTTTAGCGGCACATGCTATGAGTATTTTAAAAATGGAGAGTTATCAATAAGTAAACAGTTTCAAGAAGGAAAAATGGATGGGAAAATGATTCGTTACAATACAAATGGAAGTATTAAGTCAATTATGAATTTTGAACAAAATAAAATTAATGGAGAAGCAATTATTTACAATTCTTTGGGAAAAGATAGTGTTGTTCAATACTTTAAAAACGGAAAACAAATTATTAATAAACCTAATTTATCAATTCAAGTTGAGTAGATAATGCATCCCATTCTTTGTAACCCTTATCAATTTTTACTTTTATTGACGCTATCTGTTCTTGAGCTAAAACCAAATCTCCAGAATCCGTTATGTCGTACAATTTTTTTTCTAAATCAGTTAAATTATTTTCCCAATTACTGATTTTTTTTTCAATAGATTTAAGTTGATTCATCAACTTTTTTGGATGAGTTGTTTTTGACTTATTGTTCTCTGTCGTTTTTTGAACTACAACATCAGAATCATAATAACTTGATAAAAACTGAGTAACTGATTCATGGTAAATTTTTAATCTTTTTTCTTTTATATAATATACTTTCTCAGTTAACCCGTCTAAAAAGTCTCTATCATGGGATACTATTAACAAGGTACCTGTATAGGTTCTTAAAGCATCTTTAAGAATTTCTTTAGAAACCATATCTAAATGATTTGTAGGTTCATCTAAAATAAGAAAGTTGTAGGGTTGTAATAATAATTTACAAAGCGATAATCTTGTTTTTTCACCACCAGAAAGAACCATGACTTTTTTATCAACATCATCACCAGAGAATAAAAAAGAACCTAATATCTGTCTTATTTTTTTTCTTACTTCACCTACAGCAACATCATCAATAATTTCAAATACTGTTTTATTAGGGTTTAACTGGTGTGCCTCGTCTTGAGCAAAATAGCCCAACATAACCTGATGTCCTAGCTCAATACTTCCTTCATGTTCTAAATCACTTACAAGAGATTTAATTAAAGTGGATTTTCCTGTTCCGTTTTTTCCAATTAAGGATATTTTATCACCCCTAGTTATAGAGAATTCAGCATCTTTAAATACCAAATGATTTCCATAACTTTTAGTAAGCCCTTTTGCCTTAATAGTTTGTTTACCTGAATGTGATGGTTCAGGAAACTGAAAACGGATTTGATCTGTTTCTAGTTGATCTACTTCAATATCTTCAATTTTATCTAATTTTTTTATCAAACTTTGTGCAAAAGCAGCCTTGTTCTTTTTTGCTCTAAATTTATTAATCAGTTCTTGTGTATGTTTTACCATTTTGTCCTGATTCTTCTTAGCAGCAATTTGAGTAACAATTTCTTCTTCTCTTTGAATTAAATATTTTGAATAATTGCATGAATAATCATAAGACTTTCCGTTTGCAAGTTCAATGGTTCGATTAGTTATAAAATCTAAAAACTGTCTATCATGAGAAATCAAAAGAATTATTCCTGGATATACCTTGAGATATTTTTCTAACCATTGAATCGATTCTATATCTAGGTGGTTGGTAGGCTCATCAAGAAGAATAATATCAGGTTTTTGAATAAGCAGCTTGGCCAACTCAACTCTCATCTTCCATCCCCCAGAAAATTGCTTGTAGGGTAATTCAAGCTCGTGTTGATCAAAACCTAAGCCTTTAAGAAGAAGCTCCGCGTCTTTAACAAGGTTATCTCCATCCAGATGAAGTAATTCCTCATTTAGTTCAGTAAGTTCATCTAAAATAGCTAAATAAGAATCTGACTCATAATCAGTCCTTTCAATAAGTTCTTTATTAATGGTATCTAGTCTATTGTTAATAGCTAGAATACGTTTATTAGATTCTATGACCTCTTTTAAAATTGGTTCATTAGAATTAACATTTAATTCTTGAGGTAAATAACCAATAGTGAACCCTTTAGGTAGATGAACTTCACCTCCAGAGGGTATTTCTTGACCTATTAATAATTTTAAAAGAGTAGATTTACCAGCACCGTTTTTTCCAACAATTCCAATTTTATCTTTAGGTTTAATCTGAAGAGTGATGTCCTTATAAAGGTCTCTTCCACCAAAATTAACAGATATGTTTTGTAAACTAATCATAAAAAAAGCCCCAAAGGGCTTTTAATATTTAGAATTAATATTTTAATAATGCCAAAGATCGTGTTCCTTTTCAAACATCTCTTCTTTAATTCTTTCCGATTCTAACAATGCATTTAAACCAGTCCAGTTAGGAGATATTTTTCTATCATACACATTACTTTCTTTCTTGATAAAACTTGAAAATTCTCTTTTCCAAAATAAATCATCAAAACTCATTCTTTGTGCATCATTACTTGGGTTATATACAAAGAAGTTTTGAAATACGTATCTACACTCAGGGAAATACAACCAAAAAAGATTTTCTAAACCTTCAACTTCTTCTGTCACAGGGTTAACTGCATGAACAACTGGAGATATACCAATGATTCTAACATCCATTTGAGAACGTTGCTTGTCAAAAAACCAATCTTCTTTTAATTCATATCTCTTTATATCTTTGGGAGTATACATTTCAATTGTATCATACTTTACTGGCTCACCAGCATCATCGTACATTACTTCCCCTTCTGCATCTCTTTTTTCTAAGGTGATTTTTTTACCAAATTTCTTACGTAATTCTTCTTTGAATGCAGGGTCACTAATGTTTCCATTAGCAGGCTTTATTGGATATCTAAATTTATCATCCAAGTCAGCACCTAAGTCATACACCGTTAAACTACCTTCATCAAGTGCACCATATTGAATTACATCCCATAGACACATTCTATCAGACATTTTTTCTAATGGGAAATATAACTTATGATTCATTTTCTCTCTCAAATCAATAACTCTCCAAACTCGTTTTGACCACATGACATCAGCCTCACGAAGGTGAGAATATTGAACCACACGTTTAGTAGGAATATGTTCTTGTACATATACACCATCTAAAACATTTGACTCTAAACTTACTCCAGAACTAGGCAATTGAGCAGTAGCACTGAATGTGAATAAAAGAGAAAATAGAGTTATAGTTTTTAAATTTTTCATAACTGTTATATTAATTAAGTCTTAAGACCAGACCACCTTCTAAAGTAGTTTCTTTACCTCCTGGCCCTTTTACTTTAATTTCTGTAAAAGTAAGATTGGCACCTTTTGGTATTTTTTTGATAATTGCTTTCATCTTTCCAGTAAGCCTATCATTTTTAGCATATTCTCTAATTGGTGAACCGTCTTTAGTAGCATATAACATAAATCCTGAAACGGTATAAGGTACATTTAATGGACTATCACCTAATTTAGCGGTAAGTTTTGGGATCATTCCAGCATCTAGTTTTTTCATTTTACCACCAGCTTTTCCACCAAAGTAAGCTGTAGGTTTTGGAAGTGGAAAAACTCTAAATACTTCTTTTGTAAGTTCTGAACTTTTACCAGTATCGTCTGTACCAGTTACAGTAAGAATACATTCTTTAGCTCGGGTATTGGTAACTGTTGCTATCAAATTTCCATCTTTATCTGGTTTTGATGTAATAGTACATCCTGAACATTTAACTTTAACTTTATCAGATGCATATCCAGAAGCAGAAACTTTGATTTTATTTTTCCAATTCAAATATAATACTTGAAGGTCAGCTGCAGCAATAGCTGCACTTGGAGCACCAACAGCATAGTTAAACTTCCATGGCTTCCATTTTTTAACCCCTTTTTCTTTGACCGCAATCTCACCAACTAACATATGATCACCAACAGATCCAGTCATTCTAACTTCTTCGCCTGCTTTTCCGTTAAAACTTAACATCTGATCAATATTACGTTCAGAATGAGGTTTAGAGATCTGAGCAGTATCATCTATCCAATATCTTAGTTCCATTGCCTCTGAAGAATCATAAGCTGCAATCATAACCTTCAAACCTAAAGAATCTCCTTTATTTATGTATGAAGTTGATGAAAAAGCTAGAGGGTCAATTTTATTAAAGTTAAATGCTTGGACTTTAACCCTAGATGCAACAAGTTGAGATGCCAAAGTTTGAACTTGAAGAACGTCAGATCTTACAGAGGTTAAAACAGCAGATGCAGCAACTATTGGAGCATGATCAAATTGACCAAAAATCCAAGGATATTCCTCGCCGTGATTCATTACAAATTCAGGAATAGTCATCCTAACAAAAATATTTTTAATAGCCTCTTTATCAACAGCTGCAATTTTATGCTCTTTCACTTGAATGTCCAATGCTGAATCAACACTAGCCTCAAATTCTTTTTTAGCTTGTTCATTTAATAATAATCTAGGATCCTCAATCATTGATGCATCAAAATTGTAATTATAAACAACGCCTCCCTCCATAGTATCACTTGAGTAGTTTGCTATTTCAGCAATAAGATTATTTCTAAAATTCTTTAGATTATTCATCATACTATCTGCCTCAGGAGCAATGTGCTCGAAATCTGGACCGGCAAGAATTCTTGTAGGGGTATCATAATCATCTTTTTTGGTATACCCAGAAAGGTCTTTAATGTGTATATATCCTGCATCGTCTATATGAAAAAGATTATTATGATATTCATCATGTTGTTCTTCACCGTGTTCTCCATGTTCACCAGCATGTGAATCAACAGTTACAAGACCAAGTCCATTAACTTTATCAACTAAAGTTTTTAACTTTGTTTTTGCAGCTGCATCATCAGGATTAATGATAGCATCTTCAATTCCAATGAACTCTTCAAAAGGACTTGGTGAAGCAGCAGAAACTAACAACCATAGATTCCTTCTTACCAAATCATTACACATGTCTCTAGTTAATTTAACAACTCTATCATTGGTTTGTTTGTGAACCTCAACTCTAGCAACTTCGTTTGGTGGTGCACCTGTAGCTTTTAAAGTTGCAAGTTTAGTAGCAAACTCTGCAGAAAGTTCTGTGTTAAAAGATTCTGTTTGAGCAATACTACTTTCCAATTTGTTATTTAATGTGACAAAGGCATTAATGATTTCCTTAGATACGTTCATAGCAAGTAATGCCATAAGCACTAAGTACATCAATCCTACCA
>JBELEU010000017.1:0-22348 GCA_042093455.1 Crocinitomicaceae bacterium
CATTGCCATAATATTCTTCGTGCTGAGGATGAACCAATGGGTCACCGTAAACTTCGCTGGTTGAGGCAACAAGAATAATAGCTTTTTTAGACTTTGCTAAACCTAATAAGTTATGTGTTCCTAATGAGCCAACTTTTAACGTTTGAATAGGTATTTTTAAATAATCAATTGGGCTTGCTGGGGAGGCAAAATGTGATATAAAATCAAGATCTTCTTCGATATTAATGTATTTAGAAACATCATGATTAACAAACTCAAATCTTTTTTTATTAACTAAATGTTCAATGTTTTTTAAAGATCCCGTTATCAAATTATCCATGGCTATGACATAGTAGCCATCGTTGTAAAAACGATCACAAAGATGAGAACCTAAAAAACCTGCTGCACCAGTAATTAATACCCTTTTCATTTATTTAGATTATTGATCACCTTTCTTCCAATGCTTTGATAATAAAATGGTTTTTCTGACATACTATCAAGATCATATAAGTTTCGACCATCAAAAATAATAGACTGGCGCATTGTGGAGTTCATAGCATCAAAGTCTGGATTCCTAAATGCTGACCATTCTGTTGCTATTAACAACGCATCTACACCTTTTATTGCTTCATAATTTGAAGACGCATATTCAATTTTATCGTCTAAAATATTTTTAACATTGTTTATTGCTTCAGGATCGTAAGCCACAACGCTTGCACCCGCATTTAAAAGTTCTTCAATTATGTACAAAGATGGAGCTTCTCTAATATCGTCAGTCTCAGGTTTAAATGCTAAACCCCACAATCCAAACTTCATTCCATTTAAGTTATCTCCAAAATAAGATTTCACTTTATTAACCAAACTTATTTTTTGTTGATGATTAACTTCTAAAACAGAATCAATTATTTTAAAGTCATAGTCTACTTTTTTACCTGCATTGGTCAAAGCCAATACATCTTTAGGGAAACAGCTTCCTCCAAAACCTATACCTGGAAATAAAAACCTTTTACCAATTCTAGAGTCTGTACCAATTCCTTTTCTAACTTTATCTACATCAGCACCAATTAACTCGCAATAATTGGCAATTTCATTCATGAAAGTAATCTTTGTAGCTAAAAAAGCATTGGCCGCATATTTGGTAAGTTCGGCTGATTTCTCATCCATAAATAGGATTGGGTTTCCCTGTCTAACAAAAGGCTGGTAGAGCTCTTGCATTAGTTGTTTTGCTTTATCGCTTGAAGTACCAATAACTACTCTATCTGGCTTCATAAAATCATCAACTGCAAAACCTTCTTTGAGAAACTCTGGATTAGAAACTACGTCAAAATCAACTTTAGCATTTTCTAATATGGCTTCATTGACTTTTTCAGCAGTACCAACAGGAACTGTACTTTTATCGATGATTACCTTATAATCTTGTATAATTTTCCCCAATTGATTAGCAACACCAAGAACATAACTTAAATCGGCAGACCCATCCTCTCCGGGAGGGGTTGGCAATGCCAAAAAAATGATTTCAGAATCATTAACAGCTGTATTTAAATCTGAAGTGAAGAAAAGTCGATTTTGCTTAATGTTTCTTTGAAAGTAATTGTTTAGGTTGGGTTCATAAATGGGTATTTCACCATTGTTCATCATGGCTACTTTATTTTCATCAATATCTACACATGTTACTTTATTGCCTGTCTCTGCTAAACAAGTTCCAGTAACTAAACCGACATATCCTGTTCCTATTATTGCTATATTCATTTTTTTAAAAATTGTTTAACTATTTTAACTATGTAACTCAACTGTTCGTCTTTTAGCTCAGTGTGCATGGGTAAGGAGAATACTCTAGATGTTAACCACTCAGTTGTTGTTAGATCTCCGGATGATGTTGATAAGCCAGAAAACATCTTTTGTTGATGAGCAGGAACTGGATAATAAATCATTGCTGGAACAGATTGGCTTGATAAATAAGAGACCAATTGGTCTCTATTGTATTCATCTGAAAGTTGAAGGGTGTATTGATGAAAAACATGATTACTTTTCATTGACCTAAATGGAATTTTCAATGCCTTTTCATCTTTAAAAGCATTGTCGTAATAGGTTGCTGCTTTATTTCTTCTTGAGCTATAATTATCCAACTCTCTTAATTTAATTCTCAATATTGCTGCCTGAATGGCATCTAATCTAGAATTGCAACCAACTCTATCATGATAATAACGCTTACTTTGACCATGATTTGCAATCATTTTTAATTGAACAGCCAATTCATCATCATTGGTACATATGGCTCCTCCATCACCGTAACAACCTAAATTTTTTGAAGGAAAAAAACTAGTACATCCGACATGTCCGATAGTTCCAGTTTTTTTCAACTCCCCATTCAATTGATAATCACAACCAATTGCCTGTGCATTGTCTTCAATAACAAAAAGGTTATGTTCATTAGCTATTTTCATTATTTCTTCCATTTCGCATGCCTGACCATACAAATGAACAGGAACGATTGCCTTAGTTTTTGGAGTAATAACTTTTTTTATTGCAGCTGGAGAAATATTATAAGTATTAGGGTCACAATCAACAAATACTGGTTTTAAACCCAAAAGGCCAATAACTTCAGTAGTTGCAATGTAAGTATACGATGGAGTTATGACCTCATCACCTGGTTTTAAACCAAGAGCCATCATTGAAATTTGTAAAGCATCGGTACCGTTTCCACAGGTAATTACATGTTTTACTCCCAAGTAATTTGCTAGCTCTTTTTGAAATTCTTTGACTTCTGGTCCATTTATAAACTGGGCAGATGAAACAACATTCATTATAGCATCATCAATTAAAGGCTTTATTAAGGCATATTGACTTTTTAAATCAACCATTTGTATATCCTTGTGCTCTACCAACATTTATTTTTTATTTTTGAACATGCGAATATAGTTATTACATTCCTTTTAAACCAATTGTATTATCTGAATTTAAACAAAAACTAATCATTGAAAAACACATTTAAAACCAGAGGAATTTTATTGCTTTATTTTTTACTTTTAGTTGCTTCAAATTTGAAGGCACAAAACGTAAGAGATTCAATTATTTTCACGCCCCTTTTGAAAGTAAATTATGCTTTTCAATTACCTGGAAAAGACCTGGCTAATAAATATGGGTGGAACAATAATATAGGATGTTCATTTGGGTATAAATCAAAATCAAACTCAACTATAGAACTTGTTGGTAATTTCATTCACGGCAATCAAGTCAAATCTACTGAAACAATTAGCGACCTTCAAAACCAACAGGGTTGGATAATCAATCAATATGGTGAGGAAAGTAGAATTTTATTGTTCCAACGCGGTTTCAATACTGGAATTCATTTTGGGAAAATATTTCCAATTATTGGACCAAATAAAAACTCAGGATTACACTTTAAAATTGGATTAGGTTGGCTGTGTCATAAAATTAGAATTGAAAATGAAAACAATTTGATTCCTCAGCTATCAAAAGAAAACCTTGTTTTTTATGACCGATTAACCATGGGTGGATATTTAAGTCAATACATCGGATACCAACACATGAGCAACGATCATTTAGTAAATTTTTCGATTGGCTTCGAATTTCTACAGGCCTTAACAAAAGGTATGAGAGATTATCAAATAGACTTAATGGGACCTTATAAAAGCAAACAATTTGATTTATTATCTACAATACGAGTTGGTTGGGTTTTTCCAATATTTAGACAATCACCAAATGATTATTACTACAATTAATGAGTAAACTATTATATAATATTGGATTAATATTGTTAAAGTTTACGATTCACTTGGCTGCTGCATTTGGTAGTACAAAAGCGAAAGATTGGATTATAGGAAGAAAGAGATGGAAAAATTCAATATCCAAAATTGACAACTCCAAAGACTCTATTTGGATACATGCCGCATCTCATGGAGAAGGAATAATGGCTGTTCCTTTAATTGATGAAATTTCTAAAGAATTCTCCGAACATCAAATTATAATATCATTTTTTAGTCCATCAGGATATCAAAATTTTAAATACGAAATCAAAAATTTATCAAAAATTTACCTGCCAATAGATTTAAAAAAAAATTCAGAGTTTATATTAGAGGCTATCAAACCCCAACTTTTAATTTTTGTAAAATATGACTTTTGGTTCAATCTAATAAACAAGGCTCATGAATTAAAAATCCCCACTATTTGCTTTTCTACAAAAATTGATCAAAATAAATGGTTTTTCAAACCACTTTGGAAATGGCAAAACGAGTCATTAAAAAAATTCTCAGCTATTCTAACCGTTGATGATAAGTCCAATACTATTTTAATTGAAAAAGGATTTACCAATTCCTCAGTTTGTGGAGATACTAGATACGATCAAGTAAATTTAACTACTTCTCCAAAAACTCAATTAAAGATTAATAAACCATGTATAATTATTGGCTCATCTTGGGCTAAAGAAGAACAATATCTTAATGAAATAATTAAAGAACTTGACGAATTTCAAATAATCATTGCACCACACAGCACAAGCAAAAAAAGAGTCAATGAAATATCTACATTGTTTGGAGAAAAAAGCGGTCTATATTCTAAAATGCATAAAATTATTCCAAAAGTTTTAATTATTGATAATATAGGAATGCTTGCAAGTTTATACGAATTAAGTGAAATTGCCATTGTAGGGGGTGGATTTTCAGGAAAACTTCACAACATTATTGAACCAGCAGCAAAAGAAAATTATTTACTTTTTGGACCAAGAATTGACAAATTTCCTGAAGCTAACGAAATGATTGAAAATGGGTTTGCGGACACTTTTGAAAACAGCAATGAGCTTTTAATAAAGATTAATAGAATTAAAAATCATGATTTTAAGAGATCTTCTAATTTCGTTCTAAATAAAAAAGGTGCTACAAAAATTGTATTTCAAAAATGTCAAGAACTACTTGATTATTCAAGCACCTCTGCATCCTCGAGAATGTAATTCAATTGGTAAATATCATCAGAATTTAATCTTAATCTTCCTTTGTAAGTGATGATTTGATCCATTCTTAATCCTTCATATTGCTTCACCATTTGAACCTCCATTACTGATTCTGGGCCAGCTTGTCCACAAAAAAAACAAGAACTGTAAGGATTTGCAGATAAAACATAGTAATCCTGAACAATATCAACAGGGATAATAAAACCTTTTATTTGAACTTCCTTACCGTCTAATGCTTCAACAGCTTTTGAAAACTTAGGTACCATGTAATATGCTTGAAACTCCTCAGACCAAACTTCATCAAACTCAACATTTTTAAGCAAATCCCAAGTTATTATATTTTGAGCAGTGCTTTCAAAAGATAAAAACAAAAACATTGATAGTACAGAAAAGCGAAGTAGATAAATCATTTATTTAAAGTTTTTGATATGTCAATTTTATATGCCTTAATTGCCGGTATTAGAGCAGAAATCATACCAATAATGACTGCAACAATTGTAATCAAGTATTCATATTCATAAATTATCCATCCAGTAAAATAATAATGGTACTCCTCCTCCAAATAAAAAGAAAATAACTCCATTAAAAAGTGACCCAAAAATAATCCGAATATTAAACCTAAAAGCGATACTAAAATACCTTCAATAATTACAGAAATAAAAACCTTGAAGGAAGATGCACCAGAAACACGCATTAAAGCCATTTCATATTTCCTGTCTTTCATTGAGTTAAGCAATGTAATAAACATACTAAATACAGCCAAAACCAGTATAATCCATGCTAATTTTTCAAGAATTTGTATGGCAGGAACAATTAACTCAAACAGTTGCTGAATTTCAATAGCAGGTTCAGCCGCCATTAACATATCCTTCTTATTTACCATTGCAGGAATAGTAAAATTTCCTCTGAATGAAGAATATTTAATCAAAAGTGCCGTTATTTCCTTATTATCTTCAGTTTTATGCTTGTGTCCATGATGAGTATGCTCATGTCCATGATCACTATGTTCATGAGTTGATTCCTTACGAATTTCAAAACTTCCCTTTGATTTGTTTTCAGGATGTACATCCCAAACACTCTCTAACGGAGTCAACAATAAATTATCAATCACCTGTCCGCTTTTCCCTAATATACCAACAACTTTGTATTTAAAATCTTCATGATGATGAATTGACTCCCCAACACCATGACTTCCAGAAAAAACAGATCCCAAAGAAAGGTTTAATTTTTGAGCAACAACAGATCCAGCAACAACTTCCATCGAAGATTTAAAAGTACTACCTTGAACAATAGGTGTATGATATATCGAATCAATAAATTGGGTTGTGGTACCTATAATTCTATAACTCTCAAAATTATCTCCAAGTGAAATTGGAACAGAATATTGTATAAACGGATGATTTGAAAGGAATTCTAAAGAATTTTTATCAATATTTCCAGTCGGATTGTCTATGTGAAAAACATTACATAAAACCAATTGTAATCTACTTCCTTTTGCGCCAACTACAAGATCTACGTTATTGGCATTAGAATTAAAATTATCTTGAAGTTGACTTGTGGTTAATCCCGAAATAAGGATGATCATAATAGCTATTCCCAAAAGAACAATGGAAAGAACTGATGAAAGTGGTCGATAGACAATATTTTTCCAAGCTAACTTAACTAACATTTAATTCTACCCTCCTTTCAAATTGATCTTTTAGTCTTTTATCATGAGTTACTATTAATAATGTTGCCCCAATTTCATTGGCTAAATCTGTCATCAAATCAATTACTTTTTTACATGAACTATCATCAAGAGCAGAAGTTGGCTCATCAGCTAAAATGATTTTTGGAGAATTAAGAAGACCTCTAACAATTGAAACACGCTGCTTTTCTCCTTCACTTAAATCTGAAATTTTGGAATTGACTTTATGTTTTAGCCCAACTTTATTCAAAAAAGAGATGGCTTCAGATTTTAAAATATTATTTCCTGAAATATATTGTGTAAATAATAAATTTTCTATCACATTCAAAGACTTTACAAAATGTGGAGTTTGAAATACAAATCCTAAGACATTTCCTCTGAAAGAATCTAATTTTATTTTTTTTAATTGAGAAATATCAATTCCAGAGATTTGCACTTTACCACTTGAAGGTTGCAATATGCCTCCTAAAATATTCAACAAACTGGTTTTGCCAGAACCACTTTCTCCAATAATCAAATGATGCTCTCCTTGGTTGATCATTAAATCTGGAAACATGATTTTATTAGAACCATATGAAATAGATAAACCATGTGATGATAAAATCATACTTTTTTTGCTTTAAATATGAAATAAAAACCAATTAGAACACAAGGAATACTAAGGTATTGACCCATGTTAAGTAAAGACATATCATTAACAGCTTGGTGCTCCTTTAAAAATTCAATAAAAAATCTAGAGCTAAAAAGCATAACAAGAAAAACACCAAATAATCTTCCAGGATATAAATTCCAACTCCATTTCCAATAACCAAAGAAAAGAACTAAAAAGGTCAACCAATAACACAGTGTTTCTAAAATTTGTGTTGGAACTCTAGGAATAATTAAAACCGGAATTGTTAAAATATTATCAGAATAAAAATAATTAAGACTTACTTTATTAGTGAAAAAATGGGATTCACTATTAATGGTATCACAATAATTAATAATATACTGCGCTACAGTATTATCCGATTTTTTAACATTATTTTTTTCTCTTAGAGGAACAATTAAGTTAGATACAGGATAATTGAAATCATCTATACTAACAATGTCACTTGTCTTTGAAAATGCTATTTCATCTCTAATTATATAGTTGTCTAATTCATTAGGTATAGATTTTTTAGCATTATATTCATAAAAAATACTTGAATTATTTACACTAGGTTTTCCAATAATTTCTGAGTTCATTAAATTTCCAATTCTTATAAATCCAGCAGCTAAGGCAACTACTATAACCAATTTATCCAAGGACCAAAAAATATGTTTTTTTGTTACTTTTCTAGAGTAAATCCACATAGCAATTACCAAGGCAATAGCAGCACCATGACTTGCTAAGCCTCCTTCCCAAATCATTAAGATTTTCAGAGGATTTTCAAAATAATAAGAAGGTTCATAAAACAAAACATGACCCAGCCTTGCTCCAATAATAGTCCCAAAAACTGCATAGACTAATAATTTATCCATCCATTCAATTGGAGCACCCTCCTTAACATACATTTTTTTAACTATTGTAAATCCTAAAATAAAGGATAAGGCAAAAAACAAACTGTAATACCTTAAGGTTATAAATCCCTCATATAAATTTGGAGAAATATCCCATGAAACATATAAAATTGAACTAATAAATGACATATTGAAACAAATTTAATATTAAAAAGACATTGACAATAATGAAAAATAAAAGTTTTAGAAATAACTAAACTAAATAAGAATTGGAGAACTAATGCAGTATAGTTATTTTTGCCAAATGATCGTAGAACAAATTTACACAGGATGCCTTTCTGAAGCAGCGTATTATATTGAATCGAACGGAATTGCAGCAATAGTTGATCCGCTTAGGGAAACAACTCCGTATTTAACAAAGCTAAATGAACAAAAAGCTGAACTTAAGTATATTTTTATTACACATTTTCATGCTGACTTTGTTTCTGGGCATGTTGACTTAGCCAAAGAAACCGGTGCAACCATTGTATTTGGTCCAAATGCTGAGGCTGAATTTGCTTTTCATAATGGGGAAGACAATGAAATATTCAATTTAGGTGAAATTGAAATAAAACTTATGCATACTCCAGGTCATACACTAGAATCTTCCTGTTATTTATTAAGCGATGAAAACAAGAAAGACTATTGTGTATTTACAGGTGACACATTATTTATAGGTGATGTAGGAAGACCCGATTTAGCTGTTAAGTCTCACTTAAATCAAGACGATTTAGCAAAATTATTACATCAATCTTTAAAAAGTAAAATAATTCCACTTTCAGATGATGTTATAATATACCCTGCACATGGAGCAGGTTCTTCATGTGGAAAAAACATGAGTAAAGAAACATTTGACACACTTGGACATCAAAAGAAAGTCAATTATGCTCTCAATCAAAACTTAAGTGAATCTGATTTTGTTAAAGAGGCAACGTGCGGTCTAAACCAACCCCCACAATATTTTCCAGAAAATGTCAAAATGAATAAACGCATTAATACTACTTTTGATGAAATAATAAGTAATGGTTTGAACCCAATATCACCCGAAAATTTCAAGGCTATTATTAACAATGACAAACCTTTAGTTATCGACTGTAGAAAACCAAATGAATTTGCAGAAAGTCATATTCCGAACTCACTATTCATCGGAATTGATGGTGGCTTTGCACCTTGGGCTGGAACCGTAATAAATGACCTAACACAAAAAATTCTTTTAGTGGGCAATGAATCTAGAATACAAGAAGCAATCACAAGACTTTCTAGAGTTGGAATAGACAATACAATTGGCTTTTTAAAAGGTGGTATTTCAGCATGGGAAAACCATAATTATGAAACAAGCAGTATCCGTTCTATAGATGCAGCTAGTTTTGAAAATGAAGATTTACAAAATGCTAATATTATTGATGTTAGAAACAACAATGAATATGAAAATGGTCATTTGAAGCAAAGTACGTTTTTACCACTCGATAATATTTCAACTAATATTTCAAACTACAAAGAAGAATCATCCTACTACATTCATTGCCAAGGTGGATATCGATCTATGATTGCTTGTTCCATTTTGAAGTCTAAAGGAATTCATAACCTTACAGATGTTAAAGGAGGTTTTGTAGCCATAGAATCTAATACTAACCTTAGAATAGAAAAAGTACAAATAATAGCGTAGTAAAATGTCAAAATTTAACGACTTAATTAACGGCTCAGTTCCAGTACTCATAGACTTTTATGCTGATTGGTGTGCACCTTGCCACTCAATGTCACCAGTTGTTAAAGAGATTAAAAATGATTTTGGAGACAATTTAAAAGTCATTAAAATTGATATTGAAAAAAACCCTTTAGTTGCTGAAAAATTTAGTGTTAAAGGAGTTCCAACATTTATAGTTTATAAAAAAGGAGAATTAGTTTGGAGACAAGCTGGTATAATCGAAAAATCAGATTTTTCAATTCAATTGAATTCAATAATAAATTGATTTATAAATGATCAATTGGAGCACCCTTTAATTTGTTATTCCATGAAGAAGACAATTGTTTTTTTCCAAAGACATCTCTAAAATGATTTCCTAAAATCATGAATGCAAAAACCAATACAATTATTAAAAAACCAGGTATTAAAGCTAAATAGGCTTTATCACTTATTACAATATATTCTTTGTGCTGTTCAATAATTGCTCCCCAAGAAGCCATTGGTATTTGGACCCCTATTCCTAAAAAACTCAACCCCGCTTCAATTAAAATAGCTGATGCAAAATTTGCAGCACAAATAACAATTACTGGATCCATAACATTAGGAATAATATGTTTCGTAATTATTCTAAAATTAGAATACCCAAGAGCTTTTCCTGCAAGAATATAATCCATTTCTCTCAAAGCAATAACCTGCCCTCTAACAACTCTTGCCAATTCAACCCACATCGTAAGGCCTACTGCAATAAATACAGTAACAAACCCCTTACCCATTATTAATGTGAGAGATATAATCAATAACAATCCTGGAATAGACCAAATAATATTGATAAACCAAAGGATTAAATCATCAACCCATCCACCATAATAACCAGATACTGCACCAAAAAATAGACCTAAAATTAAAGAGATAATAACTGAAATTGTTCCAATTGATAATGAAACTATAGTTCCTGACATCAACCTACTCAAGAGGTCTCTTCCATGTTTATCTGTACCTAAATAAAATTTTTCATAAATAATGTTGTTGTTAATAACCTCCTCTATTAAGTCTTCTCTATTAATTGAAACAATAACATTCTCTATTGTTCTGAAAGTAATTTTTTGATTTACATCTACAGAAATAGGTTGACTAACATTGACTGGATAAAGAACATCAACTAAGTCAATAGTTATTAAAGAGGGTACATAATTTTTATTGTCAGATTCTCCAGTATACTCTTCAACAATAATTTCGGAACCAACAATTTCATAATTATAAATAGGAACTAATCTATTAATTGATTCTTCACCGCCAAAAAACAATTTTTCAAAAAAAGTTTTAGAGGTTACTTTTTTATTTTTCCTAATTGATAAAAACCGAATAACTTCACCGGGTTCAAGCCTTCCTATTTGTGCAATTTGTCTGTTTGAATCCAATGAAGAATCAGGGCGAATATTAGCCCCAAGAATACTTATAAAGATTGCTGCGACTATAACACATATTGAAAAAGATAACATCGGGCGCTTAAGTACCTTTTTAATTAATCTAATTAAACTTAAAGTCAAGTTTTTTAAATTATTTTTCAACAGATCTTCCCTTCCAACTTATTTGAGTATTAAAAAATGACAGCACGAACAAAATAAGTAAATGAAATGGGTAAAACAATAGCATTAAAGGAGAATATAACAATAAACGAGAATTACCATAAACTTTTACTGCTAATAAAAGCCCAATAAAGTCAATCAAAAACTTTACTAATATTAATAATATTAAAATTAAAGAAGGCCTAAATAAACACATTATTATCAATCCTAAAATAATATAATTAGAGAATAAAACCAATAGCCCTACTAGCTTTGTGAAATGTAATGATGAGGACTTCATTTTTCCCGACCATCGTAAAGCTCTACTCACATAGTGTTTATACAATTTGGGTGATTCTGTATAAACATAGGTTTCATTTGGTGATATCAGACCAAAGGATTTGTTATTCCTTTTAAAGCTTTGCAATAGAAAAAGATCATCACCTGAAGAAATATGTAGATTGTTTTGAAATGGATTAAGCTCATCAAAAGAAGACTTTTTGAATAACATTGCAGCACCATTGGACAGTATTGGGAAATTAAGCTTTGCTGAACCTAAAGTAACTAGACTTAACATAAAAGATTCAATAATGGAAAAAACATTACCATTAGAATATTCAATTAATGGTATAAAATAAAGATCCTTTGACTCATGAATAGAAGATGAAATAATATTTAAAAAATTTGAATTGAAACTAACGTCTGCATCTAGACATAAGATATAATCAGAATTTGAAAGTAAAACGCCTTGTTTTATAGCGTTCTTTTTGCCTTTTAAATTATTTTCTAGAGAAATAATCTTGGTATTAATCGCTGAACTTAAAGCCCACGAATTCAACTTATCAATCGTATTGTCTAAAGAATGATCATCAATAAAGATAAGTTCAAAATTATTAGAATCAGAATTACATCTATCAAAAGATTTAAGCAAAGGTGCAATTCTATGACTTTCATTCCTAACTGAAATTAGAATAGAAATTGTAACAGATTCTGAAGAATAATCAGGTGGTTTTTTTTTTAACAATAAGCTGTAACCACAAATTATTATTGCAAAAAAACAGATGTAAGCTATTACGAAAAAATAGATTAAAATCATTATTTTTTATAATAAGAAAAGGAATAAATAACACCACCAAAAATTGTAGAAAAACCTACATTTATTAACCACACTATAAATGAAATTAATGAAAACTGAATCCCAAAAATTCCTCCACCAAGTAAAAAAGAAGCTATACCCTCCCTTGTCCCTAAATTTCCTGGCAAAGGAGATGGAATAAATGTAACTAAACCAAATAGAACACCAACGTAAGCAAATAAATGAATAAAATCTATGTCCAAATGAATAGTCTTTGCTAAAATTAAATATTGAAAATAAAAAACTAAGTAACGAAGTAGGGCAAACCCTAGTGCGTATATCTTAACTGAGAATTTGATGTTATTTATACTTTTTAATTTCCCTACCTTTTTCTCTATAAATCTAAATTTTGAAAAGACATGAATTGGTTTAGCATTGAAGTACACAAACAATAAAGCCATTAACAATAAAAAGTACAAGATAAGAGGAACAAATTGTAAATAATCAAAATTCAATAACTTATTAAATAAATAGGTTCTTAAAATTAGCATTGAAAATAAGCCAATAACAACAGTAATAATTAATTGCCCCAGATTGCCAATCAAAGTGGTAGTTATAACTTCTTTTTTATTTTGTTTCAACACCAGTGCTCTACCAATAAAATTACCAATTCTTTCAGGGGTAAAAAAAGCAGTAAAGTTTCCAACGTAAATTGACTTGAGTATTGATATAGTTGATATTGGTTGAAAATTTCGGAATAGTATTTTAAACTTTAAAGCCTCAAAAAACCAATTTAAAAATTGCAATAAAAAAACAGATATTAAAGGAACTATAAGTGACACCAATGAAATCTTTCGATATACTTGAGCAAAGGAATTAATGGAAGTATTAATTTCATTACTTAAATAATATATTGCAATAGTCAAAAAAACTAGTGAAAGAAAAAAAGTAACTTTATTACTTAATTTGAATTTACTGACTTTTAAAGAATTTTTCATTCAATACAAAAATACCCTAAGATTTGAAAGAATATGAAAAAATAATACTTGGAATTGATCCTGGAACAAATATTCTAGGTTATGGGCTAATTGGGATTACTAAAAATAGAATGGAATTAATATCCACAGGTATTGTTAGAATGCAAAAATTAGAGAATCATCAACTTAAGCTAAAGAAAATATTTGAGAGCATAACACATATTATCGAAGAGTATCTTCCTGATGAAGTAGCTGTAGAAGCACCTTTCTTTGGAAAGAATGTACAATCTATGTTAAAACTTGGAAGAGCTCAAGGTGTAGCAATGGCTGCAACTTTAGTTAAAGATCTTCCTATTGTAGAATATGCTCCTAGAAAAATCAAACAGTCACTTACTGGTAAAGGGAGTGCAAGTAAAGAACAAGTTGCTCAAATGATTAAAAACTTATTGAAATTAAATTCATTGCCAAAAGAGTTAGATGCTTCAGATGGAATTGCAGTTGCAATTTGTCATTATTATCAAAAAAATCATAAACAAGAAAAAACATATTCTGGCTGGGATGCTTATTTAAAAGCAAATCCAAAAAAGGAACTTAAGTAGCGTTTATCTTGTCAGCAATTTCTGAAAATTCTGCATTTGAGAGCTTTAGCTTAGGTTGCGAAAAATCAATATCTGCAACACTGTCAATAGGTATTAAATGTATATGAGCATGGGGAACTTCTAACCCAATTACAGAAACTCCAATTCTTTTACAACTAATTTTTGATTCTATTTTTTTTGCTACTTTTTTAGAAAACACAAATAATTCAGATAAAACATTGTCATCTAAATCATAAATATAATCCACCTGTTTTTTTGGAATTACTAGTGTATGACCTTTTCTTAGGGGCATTACGTCAAGAAATGCTAAAAAATTATCTGTTTCTGCAATTTTGAAAGATGGAATTTCACCATTAACAATTTTAGTAAAAATGCTTTCTTGCATTATCTTGAGATGTCAATAATTTCAAATTGAATGATTCCAGCTGGAGTTTGAACATCTGCAATATCTCCTTTAGACTTGCCTAACAAACCTTTACCCATAGGCGAATCAACAGAAATTTTCTTATCCTTAAGATTAGCTTCATTTTCTGCAACAAGGGTATAAGTCATTTGCATTGCATTCTTAATGTTTTTAATAGTAACTTTTGATAAAATAAAAACTTTAGAATCATCTATATTACTATCATCAATTAATCGAGCATTAGCTAAAGTATTTTTTAATTTAGAAATTCTTAATTCTAATAAACCCTGTGCTTCTTTTGCGGCATCGTATTCAGCATTCTCTGAAAGATCACCCTTATCTCTTGCCTCAGCAATTTGCTGAGAAATCTTAGGTCTTTCGATTGTTTCTAACAATTTAACTTCATTTTTGAGATTCTCCAATCCTTCTTTAGTGTAGTAACTTACATCTGACATCTCTTAGTATTTATCTTAAACCATTGAATCCGCCATTTAGCGGATTCAAATCAAATTAATTTATTGGGCAAATATAAAAAAAATAGACTAAAAACTATCTAAATCTGGAGGTCTTATAACACCAAACCATTTCAGTACTCTTTCGCATACGCCTGGTACTTCTATGTGGATTAAATAAACTCCACTTGCTATCGGTATACCAGCATGATTCTTTAAATCCCAATCTATTGATGTTACTGGACTATCCTTTATGTACGTCCTTACCAAGGTTCCGTTTACACTGTATATCTTTACATTACATACATCCGGTAAATTCACTATTTTAACAACATTACTCAACTTATTGAACTCGTAGTTTGAATAAGCATAATAGGGGTTGGGTACCACATTTATTATCTCACACGCTGTAGACAATGTTGATGTATCTTGCAACACTGTAGCTATATCGTTCATGTCAAACTCATACAACGGAACATAATCCTCGTTTGCACTCGGTGCCTGACTTGACGTAGATGGTGTGTAACATCCATATTCTCTATATTCTGTTGCCACTCTTATTCTTATTCTTACATCTGTCTCTATAAACGATGACGGATCTGCTGAACTAACAAGTGTTGAACTACTAGCAAAATCTGGATCCAACATTGGTATTCCTACCCATGAACATGATCTCCATACTTTTAACCTGTTCCCTGGATGATCCCAGTTATCCATAAAGTATTCCCCTTCATCATACGCTGGCATCTTCCCTTGATCCCATGACCCTGGTGAACAATCTGCATTTCTGAATACATACACATAGTGCTTACCTCCAAATATAGATCCCCCTGTAAAGGCTCCTCCTCTTTGACCTGATGGGTTAAACATCATATCTTTTCCTCCGTTATTACCTAACCAACTGTCTTCTCCGTAAGCAATATTCAATCTTTCTCCTGAACTTAAGTCTATGGCATAACCTGGGAACCATCCCATACCTGTTGCTGACGTTAAGTCTCCTTCTGAAGCTTTGTAACCAGCATCTCCTGATGACTTACCTTGCTTATCTATAGATGGTAACATCTTAACATCTTGCTTCGTTGCTTGACCATCGTATGAAAGTGCTGGATTATCTTGTGTCTCTAACACTGGGCACCTTGTCCACTTACTTTTATCGGATGTAATAACAATATCAACAGGTATCAAATACTTTAAATCTGACATTGCCCTAGTACTTTGCAGTTCTCCTGAAACTGGCTCATGATGACAATCTCCAGCTGCAACCAATCGGTAAGGAGCAAACGTTCCTTCTAATACGCCTTCATAAACCTCTGTATCATCAATCCCTATTATGTCGTTGTATTTACATGGATCATCACACTCATCTGCTGTTCCTAATGGAAATGCTGCTGCATCACAATCTTCCTCTGCTGTCCCACTTCTTATCCAGTTATCTGATGCTGTTCCTTCTCCATCTTGTAATCCTGTTAACCACCTTTTGGATGAATCGGCAAACTCTATTGTTGCTTCTAACAACTCTGGTCTGTACACATTCGCACTCATTATTTCAGGCACATACTGCTGTACATTAACCGATATACCCCATTCTGGTATGAGTTGCTCGTTTCCAACGTCTATTGTTTGGTCTGAGTTGATTGTATCTGTATAAGTACTTGTTCCTGTTGCTGCCCTTGCTAAATACCAGCTTCCTATACCTAAGTCTCCATTGTCATCCAACACATGTAATCTATAGTTACCGCCTTTTACATTCAATGGATCTACTACTTTTACTGCTACTGGTCCACTTCCATTCTCATAAGTAACTCGCTGTGGACTTATATTTTCAATGATATCGTCTTCACTTTCAACAGTTAAATTAACAATGTTTCTCCCTGTTCCCTTCCCTTCTATTCTAGTGATTTTTGGTCCACTTCCGTATTCTACCAGTTGTAATGTTCCGCCTTGCTCTGGTGTTGTAATGTGTGGTATTCCTACAAATGGAACTATCGATCCTCCAGTTACTGATTTACGACCAGCTTTGTAAGGCACTTGTTGACCATCTAATCCATTTGGTGTTGATGGATCATAAGGCTTGTACTGATTGAACCCATACGCCAATACCATGAAGTAATATTTCTTATGGTTTATTAAACGTACATCTCCCTGAGCAAATGCATCGTTAAATACCTGAAAAGAATGACTTATTCCTTCATTTGAACCGTTTACCATCTCCGTAGGTACTGCTGCCAATAAGTTGTCGTCAAACTCATAATTTACTAATTGAGATACTCCATCTATTATGTCACACTGCGCTATTAATCTTGAATAATCAGGATCTGTTAGCTGAGATGGATCAACAGACTCATTGATGACCTGATAGAGTTGATACCCTTGAAACAAATACTTGGCAGAATCTTCTGAATAACCATATGACATGATAATTGGATCCACTTCTTCATAGGCCTCTACTTCTTGTGTCTTGGAAAGCATTATGATCAGCTCTTTATCCAATTCCTGTATCACTAACTCTGGTGAATCAGGCCCATTCAATATCCTAAAACAGTTGTCAAATAAAGCCTGTGCCTTATCATCTGCTCTTCTTACTATCTCTACAGAACTAAAAGGGTCTCCGTCATTTGTTCGTCCATAAACAACTCCAAAAGTTATATTATTTAATGCGCCTGGAGCAAGTGTAAACGGACCAGCTGACTGAACAAACCTTCTGTCTCCAATTACATTTGAAGGAAGACCATTACCTGGATCAATTTCACTCCAATCAAAACCAGGATCAACGCCTAAAGTTCCCCAATTATATGGATCACTATCTCCAGGAAAACAATAATCGGTTGGAACAGTAGTTGCTCCTGTACTGGATGAGTTACCAGTAGCTCCATACACAAATCGAGTATTATCTCTCCAATATCCTCTCATGTAATTGTAGTACTCTACTCCAGTAGAAGGATCACCAAATATGGAAGAATTAAGAATTCTATCAAAATAAACAAAACGTTTCATTCCAAACCTTTCGTTATCAACAACTCCGTCACCGTATCCAATACCTAAACCTTTATAAGGAATACCTAGTTGTGCTTTAGCCAAACTAATATCTGTTGTCAACGGATTATCAATTCCATCATTATCCTGGTAAGGACCTTCGAAAAAATCTACACCTAAAGCCGGTGGGTTTGCACCAATTGGTGTTGTCCAACTTCCACATCCAATTGCATCGATAGCATTCCCGTTATAACAATAACCTAAACCTCGTTGTACGTCACATCCTACATAATCATCGAATGAACATCCAATATCGCAATCTAAATAAACTCCAAAAAAAGTATTGGTTAAAGTTTGAGTCGAACGATTGATCATTTCATAATTATAGAAAGTCATGGAGTTAATCTCATCGTTTGTTGCAAAAGCAAATGCCTGTGCCCTAACTTCCATACCTATAGGATCTCCTCCAGTTTCTGTATGTATGTTTCCTTTATCGTTAAAAACCCACCACATGTTATAATCTCCATATAAAGTAACCTTACGATTGGTTCTACAATCTATTTCGTTATTTATATCGTACCATGGGTAATCTCCATCTGCTGGACTATATACTCCAGGAGTTGATCCACCTGGTCTATCGTAAAAAGGAGCTAAATTAAAATCGTGGAATTTACCTAAATCTCCATGGGCTGGCCATGTTAATATACTTGCTGGAATATCATAATTAGGGAAATCTATATTTGGGTCACAATCTGGATCTTGTGAACATTCATACCACGAATTAAACATTTCAACTTCAGCTCGAGTTGTTATGTAAAACTCATCGTACTTAATACAATCTTCTGATGTAATATTAGCATCACCATAATCTAATGTACCTATATTAATATTACCTGTACCAGGAATAGTTGACAATGGACCTGTCCAAAAGTCATTTCCTTGTCTAAAACGTAATGCTGCAATCTTCAATTGATTGTTTACGTCCATTCCTCCCATCCATAAAGCACCGGCATAGATCACCTTTTCACCAGAACCTTTAGGAACCTCATAAGAAGCATCACTTTTGGATCGATCTTGCCACATGGACCCACCAGTTTCAATAAGAGCTGCAACATTGTTAAACTCTAGAATTTTTTTACCAGTAGCAGGAGAACATCCAGCGGATTTTAAAATAAAGTTATTAGTTGGTTTAGAACCTAAAACAATTGACTTGTTTGGATCATTCCAAGCCCAACTAGTTAGACTTACAAAAATAGATAGTGATAATATTATTAATTTTTTATTCATTCTCTTTTATTAAATAACGTTAATTATTTGTTTCGTTGCTTTTATACTCCTAAAAATCCATCTTAATACCAAGTCTAATTTGTCTTGGAATTCCATAATTGTATGGATTGTTAGCTTTCATTGCATAATAGTATCTAAACGCTGCTTCATTGTTTCTCTCACTAATTGAGTTTTGGAAAGAAGCTGCATTCAAATATCCATCGTCATCAACATTTCCTGTTGCTCTATATACATTGGATATGTTTAATGTATTGAACAGATTAGTAACTAAAAGATAGATATTTAGGTTGGCTGTTTTCTTTTTAGTTTCACCTTCACCACCACCAAAAGATAAGGTAACATTTCTATCAATTTGTAAATCTGCTCTGAAATTCCAAGGCTTTCTAGAGCCATAAGGCTCTCCTTCAAGTACTGCAGTTGGAGGGCTTAATAAAGCTGCACCAGTAATTCTTTCTTGTCTTGAATATGGTGTTCCAGATGCAAAATTTGCAACTAAGTTAGCTCCTGTATTTTTGAAAATTTCTTTGCCACCAACTCTAGGACCAGTATAGTCTTTTCCAGAACCATATCTATAATCAATTGCAGTAATGATTTGATGTCTTTGATCGTAAGAATATGGATAAATAGTTCTTAAATTTGGAGCATCAGATGCAATTAAATTAGCAGCTGCAGTAGGATTGGATCCAGTACCATCGGCAAACTGAAGGGTATAAGATGTTCTTAAAGAAACATTTCCTGACCTTCTTAAATCATATTTAACTGTCAATCCTTTAATTGTACCAAAATCAATGTTCCCCCAAGTTGTGTAAGTTTGAGGATAAGCACCTATCTTATTTACCAATGCAACTTGGTTTCTTTGTTCTCTGTAAAATCCAGAAATTTTAAGGGATGATTTTGAATTTAACACTTGTTGAAACCCAAGTTCATAATCAATTGTTTTTTCAGGTAAAAGATTTGGATTATTAACTCTATTAATACTTCCTGTTTGTAGGTAATAATAATGAGTTGGATCTAACCTCATACCAGATGTTGGTCTTTTAGTTAATACATCATAGTGCGCAAAGAATAATGCCTCATCAGAAATTGGAAATGAAAATGCAATTCTTGGCATAACATTAATTTGAGGAGTGTAGTCTTCAAATGCATTTGAACTTACATTATCATTTGGAGAAACATCGTCAGCTAAATAAGGCTGAGGAACAACAAAACCACTTGGAACAATCTCTTCTATGTCATTTACAGCAACACCTGAAGAAGTATACCATTGATTTTCTGAGCGGTAACCACTTATTGCAGTTGGATCAGCAATATCATTTACATATACAACCGCGTCAGAAGGTATGTTTGTAGGATGAATTACGTCATCTCCACCAATTTTAGCAACTTCAGAAACAGTCTTCGCTGGGTAAAGAGTAAATTCATCTTTAAGAACTTGTTGATTTGCATCGTATCTGTCAACTCTTACACCAACATTAAATATTAAATCATCAAAAGCAAATTTATCCATGATGTAACCTGCTATATAAATAGGTTCAAAAGCACCGATTGGTCTAGTATAGTTACCTAACTCATCTTTATCATTGAAAAAATCATCAAAACTTGGTCTTCCTGATATTTTTTTTCCTGTATGGTCAAAT
The DNA here is from genome assembly GCA_042093455.1 of Crocinitomicaceae bacterium. Classification (GTDB taxonomy): domain Bacteria; phylum Bacteroidota; class Bacteroidia; order Flavobacteriales_D; family Parvicellaceae. Next base: position 20,806 of record JBELEU010000017.1, read on the forward strand.
CCATAGTAAGAAACGTAAGCGTTACCTTCATTTAATAACTCATCTGCACTAAACATATCTAAGGAGAACATACTAGGATCCAATGCGTCTACATTGATAAATTCAGTTCCATCAGTTCCAGTATTAATCTCGCCCATTTGATTTAATTTAGCTCTTAGATTGTAATCAAAATAAGATTGAGCATCACCACCTGAATAAGCACCAGGAGCACCATTTAATGTAGCAAAATCAACAGATGTAAATGAACCAAATGTAGTTATGGTTGGGTTACTCTCATCCAAGGCTCGACCATAATCAGTATGAGAATTAGCCAATTGTCTCATTATTTGCCATAAACCAACTGGACTCACACCAAAATACCTATCAGTTCTTTGTTCATATTCAAATCCTAGGGATAATGCATGATCTCCGATATCAGCGGAACCAACAGCTGTAACCCTAAACTGAGTATTATCAGATTTATTAGAACCATTGTAGGAATATCCTATATTTCTCCATACATCATATACATCTCTTGGTCTTGTTCCATTCAATAAGGCACCACCGTTTTGAAGCTGAGTATAATTCTCGTAATTATCAACTACATCATCATAAAGGGTGAAATATTGCTGTGTTATGGCTCCCATATCAGCGTTTGTTTCAGATAGGGTAAAAGTTACTTCATTGTCGTTGACACCTGATTGTACACGATCAATAACACCATTACTATCAAAATCTCTAAACTCATAGGAGTTTGACTTATCAATATCAAATTTACCTAAGTAACCGTAATTGAAATAATTATCACCATGGGTTTGATCCTCTGTAAAGGAATAATTTTTTGAGTAATCCACCATTATTGTATAATATGCATTTTGAATACCAGAACCAGCGCTAGAATCCCCCTGATCCATAATGTTTTGGAAACGTTGTGTGAATTTCCCATAAGCTCTCCAATCAAAATCTCTGTAGTTAGCAAGATTATCGTAATTCATAATAGCACTTGACCAAGATGCTCCGTTACGATCAGAAAAGGCACCTGAAGCACCAAAAGATAAGTTGATATTTGCTCCTGCATTGACATCAATTTTCCCAGCTAGAGAAGCGTTCGTTCTCGCTACATTTTGTCTGTATTTAACTTTCTCAAAGTCATTCGGTGAAAGAAAATCAGTATTATAGTAAGACCCTTGACCAAGTCCAGTCGGTCTAAGTGGACCTAGTAAATCTGGATCGATAAGTGAGTCTCTCACTTGAGGCTTTAATCTGTACTGATCAATAGCCAGTGGTCTAGGGTCTAAAACATTACTGAAATTGCCAGATAAAAAGAAACCTAATATTGGATCTGTTTTGTTACCAAGACTATCTTTTTTCATCAGCAATGGACCAGAAAAAACTCCTTCAAATAAATTGTAACCGTTGTTATCTAATCCGTATACCTCTTCACCAATAGCAATTCCTGATGTTACTGCTTCAAAACCCCCAAAATATTGACGAGATGCACCTCTTGTAGTAATGGATATAATACCACCAGTTGCATCCCCAAAATTAGCAGGAACACCACCGG
>JBELEU010000018.1:0-21329 GCA_042093455.1 Crocinitomicaceae bacterium
GGTATTGGCTAAAAGAAAGGGATTTAAAGGGATTGTTGTTCCTTTAGAAAATGCTGCTGAAGCTTCTCTTGTAGATGAAATAAATGTTTTACCTATAAATCATCTAACAGAGTTAATTGGGCATATTTTGGGAAAGAAAAAAATTAATCCCTTAAAGGAAAATATAGATCTTAATTTAACAAAAAGATCGCTTGATTTTAAAGACGTCAAAGGTCAAAAAAGTGTTAAAAGAGCTCTTGAAATTGCAGCAGCAGGGGGGCATAATATATTGCTGATTGGACCACCAGGGTCTGGAAAATCAATGCTTGCTAAAAGGATTTCATCAATTTTACCAAAATTAACTAGACAAGAAATATTAGAGACAACACAAATTTATTCTGTTTCAAATATGTTAGAAAAAAATTATGTAGGTACACCACCATTCAGAAGTCCTCACCATACTATTTCAGATGTTGGTATGGTGGGAGGAGGGAAAATTCCAAAACCAGGTGAAATTTCACTAGCTCACAATGGGGTGTTGTTCTTAGATGAGGTTCCTGAATTTAAGAGGTCAGTTTTAGAAGTTTTAAGACAGCCTTTAGAGGATAAGAAAATTACTATTTCTAGAGCTTTAAAAAGTGTTGTTTTTCCTGCTGATCTGATGTTGGTTGGAGCTATGAATCCATCACCATCTGGAGGTTTTTATCATCCAAGTAACTCAAATGCTAGCCTAAAAGATGTCAAAAAATATTTAGCTAAATTGAGTGGCCCCTTTCTTGATAGAATAGATTTACAGATTGAAGTTAATCCAGTTCCAATAGATCAGTTTTCTGAAATTGAATTCAATGAATCAAGTAATGACATAAGAAAAAGGGTTATTGATGCAAGAAAAATTCAATATTTAAGATCAGGGCATAAAAATTCAAATTTGAATGAATATGGTCTCCAAAAGTACTGTGAGTTGAGTAAGGAAAGTAAAAAAGTATTAATAATTGCATCAAAAAAAATGAATCTATCTGCAAGAAGTTATACAAGAATTCAGAAAATTGCTAGGACAATTGCAGATTTAGATAATTCAGATAAAATTGAATTAAATCATTTAGCTGAAGCTATGCAGTACAGGACATTAGATAAGATGAGTCAATTTTTAAATTAATTCATTATCATATTTTTTGCACGTTGGTCTTTAGTGCCGTACGCAGAATAAAGTGAAGAGTAGTACCCTTGCTCAATCAGATTTCTTAATTCCTCTTGAGTTGATTTCACCTTAGTGTCAATATCAGAGCTAGCTTTATCTTCCGAGTTATTTTTCATTAATAATTTAATGATAAACAATCCAGATTTCCCTTCAATTATTGGTGAAATTTCTTCTTCATTCATATGAAAGATATTTGCAATTACTTTCGGTTCAGCTAATTTTTGAAAGTTATTTCCAATGTTTACGTCTGAGTATTTAACATTGGAAATTTTTGTCGTCAACCCTAGTGAATTGGCAATACTATCTAAAGAAGAACTTGAATTGAAATTATTGTTTTCAATAAAGTAAGCAGCTTTCAATTCGTTTTTGACTTGAGACTCCATTAAAGGCTTTAAATTGTTAAACCTATCATCATCTTGATTAATTTTCTCTTTCAAGACTGCAATTACTAATTCTCTATCTGAAATAATCTCTGGCTCCATAATATCACCAGTTTCACTATTAAAAGCCCATTTTGCAATGTTCATATTTCTATTTAACTCAGCAGGGCCATAAAAACCTGGTGTTCTTCTATTTGGATAGATCAAGGGAACATATCCAGATTTTTTTACTGAAAGACCAAGTTCTTCTGCTGCTTTGTCAAAAGAATTTTCTTTAGCTAAGTTGTAAAATGTTAAAGCAATTGAGTCATAATATTGATCAGTTGTTTCTTTACTTACTCTTATTGTTTCGTCAACTATTGCAATGTTCTTAAACGTTCCAGTTCTTCTCCCTAAAACTTGTATTATATGAAACCCATAATTTGTTTTAACAATTCCGGATGCACCTTTTCTTTTGTTAAAACTAAAATCTTCAAACTCAGGTACCATTTGGCCCTTTGGAAACCATGCATAAATACCTCCGTTAGCAACTGATCCTTGATCGTCAGAGTATTTTGTAACAAGGGCATTAAATTTACTAGAGTCTCTTCTTACAGCGTAAAGAATACTGTCTGCTAATTTTTTGTTATCTAATTCTTTAGGATCTCCGTCTCTTGAGTTAATTAAAATATGGCGAACCTTAGCTTGTTCTTCTTCTCCACTATCAAAAACTTTAACCAATTGAACCTTGTCAAGGTTAGAAAAAGGACCAAACACATCACCTTTAGATGCATTTTCAATTTGTTGATCTATGTATGCTGGAAATTTTCCTCCTTTGTAAGGGTTTCTAGAATACACACCAGTAGGTTGAGGCCCATACTGAGATGCTGTTGTGATAGGTGTTTCAGCATGCTCTAATACAAAAATAGAATCGTTTGATGTTTTTTCAAAATCAGACTTTAAGCCTTCTAGTTTTAGTGAATATTCTTTAATATCTTTATTCGAAGGGTTGATGTTGAGTATTACGTAATCATAACTTCTGATTTCTTGTTGTTGTTTCCACATGGCCTCATAGCGATGATCGTTAAAGAAATTTTTTCTACTCTCGTCATCAACAGTTATCAAAGTGTCAGAAATGTCGTCATAAGATTTGAAAATATAGCTAATTTCAGCATTCGTCTCTTCTTCAACTAAGTTTCTCTTTCCCTCTTCATATGTGCCTAAAACACCATACTTCATCATAGAGCTGTATTTGTTTCTTATGCGTTCTGATTTCAATCCATTTTCATAAGATAAAAGTACTTGTACATTTTCTTGGTTAATAATGTTATATTGTTTCCATAGAGCAAAAGAATCTTTTAAATAAACATTGTTTTCAGTAAACTCTTCTTTTAGAGAAGATGGTAGTGGGTTTTCAGGATTAAGTAAACCTTGATTTAGTTCATCGTTCGAAACGTTAATTCCTAGCTTACCTAATTCCATTGAATAAATGGTGTCTGAAATCATTTGGTTCCAGGTGTTTAATATAATTTGATCGTTTTCTTCGTCACTCATGCTGCCATCGCCACCTGAATTTTGGCTGTTGTATCTGAAGTTATTCATAGAGTTGGCTAGTCTATTTTCATAATTCCAGTTTTTGTCATTTCCATTAATTTTTTCATTGTTGAAAAGTCCTATTTCTGATTTATCTCCAGACCCTGCACCAGAAACAAAATCTCTTAAGTAATCTCCCAGAATAAATGCTACAAGTCCAATCCCTACAAATGCTACAACTAATCCTGATTTCTCTCTGATTTTTCCTATTATTGCCATAAATGTTTGTGTTAAAAGGTTGCGAATATACAATGGAATATGCATAAATGAAAATTAGTTTTTTGATTATGATTTTTTTATTTAACTAATTGTTAATTTTATGAACTTAATAATTGGTTTATGAATGATTTTTTTCTCTATTACAAAGCTTTACATCTAATTTTTATGGTTAGTTGGTTTGCAGGCCTTTTTTATACTGTTAGGTTATTTATCTACTTTTCAGAAGCTGACGATACCTTTAAAGAAAATGCATCTATTCTAAAAAATCAATATCAGTTGATGCAAAGAAGATTGTGGTATATAATAGCTTGGCCAGCAATGTTGTTGACTTTAACGTTTGGCATTTTAATGTTAGTTAGCAATCCGGCTTTTTTATCAATTCCCTACATGCATGTAAAATTAACTTTGGTTTTTTTCTTAGTAATTTACCATGTTTTGTGTCACTTAATATTCCTTCAACAGAAAAAAAACATCAATAATTTTAAATCAGGAACACTTCGATTATGGAATGAGGTAGCTACGGTTTTTTTAGTTTCAATTGTTTTTGTCATTGTTTTTACAAATCAATTGAATTGGATTTATGGAACAATTGGATTTTTTGTTTTTGGTGCTCTTCTTTTTGGTGCTGTTCAACTTTACAAAAAACTTCGCTAGACTGTTTTCGGGACTTGAAATTTTAAACAATAATTAAATAGTTATTAACATCGTGAAAATAGGTGGTTGTTTTTGTAAGAAACTTACTAAAATTGTCGTTTTTTTAACCTAAAATATTAGAATTGTCAAAAGATCATAAAATTAAGAGTGCATTAATCTCCGTTTTTTCTAAAGATGGACTTGATGAAATAGCAAAGAAGTTAAATAATTTAGGAGTTTCAATTTATTCAACTGGTGGAACTCAATCTTACATTGAGAACTTAGGGATAAAAGTCAACGCTGTTGAAGATCTAACATCATATCCTTCTATTTTGGGAGGAAGAGTCAAAACTCTTCACCCCAAAGTTTTTGGCGGTATTTTAAGCAGAAGAGAATTAGATAGTGATGTTTCTCAATTGGAGGAATTTGAAATACCAGAAATTGATTTGGTTATAGTTGATCTTTACCCGTTTGAAGATACTGTAAAATCAGGTGCTGAGCATCAAGATATAATTGAGAAAATAGATATTGGAGGTATTTCTTTAATAAGAGCAGCAGCAAAAAATTACAAGGATGTTGTTATAATCCCTTCTAAAGATGAATATGCTAAATTTTCTAATTTACTTACTGAAAATGATGGTATTACTAGCTTAGAGGATAGAAAATATTTTTCTAAACAAGCTTTTGGTGTATCATCCAATTATGATATTCATATACACAACTACTTTTCCAATAATAATACTAATTCTATACATGTAGATTTGCAAAAATCAACTCCACTTAGATATGGTGAAAACCCTCATCAAAAAGGTTGGTTTGCTGGTAATTTGGAAGATTTATTTACTCAACTAAACGGCAAGGCACTTTCTTACAATAACCTTCTTGATATTGATGCTGCCGTAATGTTAATGAAAGATTTTACACAAGATGATCCAACGTTTGCCATTTTAAAACATAACAATGCATGTGGTCTTTCAACAAGAAAAACTTTAAGTGATGCTTATTCCGCAGCTCTTGCCGCTGATCCGGTTTCTGCTTTTGGTGGTATTTTGATTGCAAATAGAGAAATGGATTTAGATACAGCAACTAAAATAAATGAACTTTTTTGTGAAGTTGTGATTGCTCCATCTTATACCAATGAATCTTTAACTTTATTAAAAAGTAAAAAGAACAGAATAATATTGGTTCAAAAAGAAATCTCTTTTTCTAATTCTCAAATAAGAACATGCCTTAATGGTTATTTAGTTCAGGACAAAGATTTATCAACAGAGACAGAACAAAGTTTTAGTCAAGAAACTAAAAGAGCACCATCTTCTGAACAAAATCAAGATTTATGTTTTGCAAATAAACTAGTAAAACACACAAAATCCAATACAATTGTACTGGCTAAAAATAAGCAATTGTTGGCTAGTGGAACAGGTCAAACTTCAAGAGTTGATGCACTAAACCAAGCGATTCACAAAGCAAAATCTTTCGGATTTGATTTAAAAGATGCTGTGATGGCTTCAGACGCTTTTTTCCCATTTCCTGATTGTGTTGAAATTGCAGGAAATGAAGGTGTAAATGCTGTTGTTCAACCTGGTGGATCAATTAAAGATAAGTTGTCAATCGAGTACTGTAATAACAATAACATAGCTATGGTTTTTACAGGAACAAGACATTTTAAACATTAAAAAATTAAACAATGGGAATATTCAATGTGTTTACTCAAGAAATAGCTATTGACTTAGGGACGGCTAATACTTTAATCATAAACAACGATAAAGTTGTTGTAGATGAGCCTTCGATAGTTGCTATTGATAGAACCAATTCTAAAGTTATTGCAATTGGAAGGAGAGCTCAGCAAATGCACGGCAAAACACACGAAAACATAAAGACTGTTAGACCTTTAAAAGATGGTGTTATTGCTGATTTTCAAGCGGCAGAGCACATGATTAGAGGAATGATAAAGATGATGAAAGGGGGGAATAGGTTTATTCAGCCATCGATGAGAATGGTGATTTGTATCCCATCAGGAATTACAGAAGTCGAAAAAAGAGCGGTTCAAGATTCTGCTGAACATGCTGGAGGAAAGGAAGTATATCTTATCCACGAACCTATGGCTGCAGCTATAGGAATTGGAGTTGATGTTGAAGAGCCTAAGGGTAACATGATTATTGATATAGGTGGAGGTACTTCTGAAATTGCAGTAATTGCTTTAGGGGGGATTGTTTGTGATAAGTCTATTCGTGTTGCAGGTGATGATTTTACTTCTGATATTGAAGAGTATATGAGAAGGCAACACAATATATTAATTGGTGAAAGGACTGCAGAACAAATTAAAATTGAAGTGGGTGCAGCATTAGATGTTTTAGATACACCACCTGATGAATATGCCGTAAGAGGAAGGGATTTAATGACGGGTATTCCAAAAGAGATTTATGTGACTTATAAAGAGATTGCTCATGCTTTAGATAAATCAATTTCTAAAATTGAAGAAGCTATATTAAGCGCTTTGGAAATGACCCCACCTGAATTATCAGCAGATATCTATAAGACAGGTATTTACCTAGCTGGTGGAGGTTCTATGTTGCGGGGTTTAGACAAAAGAATTTCTCAGAAAACAAAATTACCTGTTCACATTGCTGAAGATCCATTGAGAGCAGTTGCAAGAGGAACTGGAATAGCATTAAAAAATATTGATAAATATCAGTTCTTAATCAAAGGATAAAGAGTTAAAATAGGAAATTATCATGCGAAATATAATTCGACTCATCCAGAAATATAGGAATTTCCTTTTTTTTCTGGTACTAGAATTAATTTCATTTCTTTTTATTTTTAATTGGAGAAATAGTTTCCATCATAGTACTTTTATAGGAGCAAGTAATTCTGTAACTGGGTACATGTATGAATCAAAATCAGCAATCACAAACTATTTTAATCTTCGAGAGATTAACGACAAGCTTCAAAGTGAAAATCAATACTTAAGAGAAAAAATTTATAATCAGGAAATTAAACTTGGAAAGAAATTTATTAAAGTTGATGACACGCTGTATTTAAGAAATTATAAGTTTTTAAAAGTTCAAATTTTAAATTCACAATTTAAATATGTGGAAAATAAGATTCTTTTAAATAAGGGAAACACCAACGGAATTAAAGACAAAATGGGTGTTATTGGTGTTAAAGGAGTAATTGGTATTGTTAATAAAAGTTCTTCCCATTATTCATCAGTTGTTCCTATTGTAAATCCTCATTTTGTTTTATCTGTGGTTCATGAAACTTCATCAACCTGGGGTGATCTTAAGTGGATTCCAAATGTTAATAATTACCGAACGGCAACTATAAGTAACATTCCTAGTTACACATCTATCAATGAAGGAGATCTTTTTGTTACAACTGGATCAGATGGTATATTTCCTAAAGGTATTCCAATTGGTGAGGTTAAAAATTTTCAGACAAATACAGAGACACAAATGATGAAGGTAGAAATACTTCTTTCTGAAGATTTTTCAAATACTCATACAGGCTTTGTTGTTTACAATAGTGTTAGAGATGAATTGTTCAATTACAATGCAACTAAATGAACGAGATAATTAAAAATATAGGTTGGTTTATTGGATTAATCCTTTTTCAAGTTTTTATAATTGATGCTATTGATTTAGGCACTTATTCCAACTACTTTTCACCGCTTTTATTTTCTTATTTTATTCTTAGGTTAAAGTTAGACTCTAATGTTTTTGTAGTCCTTATTTTATCATTTTTATTGGGTATGGGTGTAGATATTTTTAGAGATACCTTGGGTCTAAATGCTGCTGCATTGGTAGCTGTAGCATTTCTTAGAAAGTATTTTCTATCAATCATTTCAGAGAGAGAAGACTTTGATTCAATGATGGAACTGGATTTTTTTAACCTTGGATTAGTTCGATATTTAATTTATTTTGGATTAGGCATATTGACTCATCATTTTATTTTTGTTTTGTTAGAGCAATTCTCATTTCATTCTTTTTTCTTCTTGCTCTACCAATCAATAATAAATACACTAATAGCTTTAATTATTTTATTTTTCATTCAGTACCTAGTAATAAAGAAAAAATAAATGGATCCGTTTCAAAATAGAAGATGGGTTATTATTCTAATTATGTTAGGGGTTGGTTTAATTTTCATGTTTAGGCTATTATTTATTCAAGTTATCAATAAAGATTGGTCTGATAGAGCTGCCCAAATTAGTTCAACAATAAAAAATATTCAACCTCCAAGAGGTTTTATATATGATCGAAACCAAAGACTTTTAGTTGGAGCTGAACAAGCTTATGATATTATGATCCTTCCTAAGGCAATTAAAAAAAGCGATTCTTTACTTATTTGTCAGCTCTTTAATATCTCTATTAAAGAGCTTAGGTTTAAAATTAAAGAAGCATGCTCTGGTTATAATGTCTCTTACAAGGCCTCAGTTTTTTACGAAGCTTTGACTAAAAGTGAGTATGCTAAAATTGCACCAACTATTGGTCAAATCTCTGGACTATATGGTTCAATTAAAACACAAAGAGGTTATCCTCTTCCAATAGCAGCTCATGTTTTAGGTTACACAAGAAAAATTAGTAAAAGACAATATGAAAAAGCTCGTCAGAATAATCAAACAAACTATTCCAAAAATGATTATTTGGGCATAACTGGGCTTGAAAAAAAATATGAATTGGAACTTCGAGGTAAAAGAGGTAATGAGAATTTTTTGAAGGATTATGCAGGAAATAAAGTTGAAATCATTGAAAAAGAACCAGCTAAGCCAGGAAGTGATTTACATACAACTTTAGATGCTGATTTACAATTACTTGGAGAAGAATTGATGAGAAATAAGCTTGGTTGTATTGTTGCAATTGAGCCATCCTCAGGAGAAGTTTTATCTATGGTGTCTGCACCGTCTTTCGATCCTGCATTGTTTTCTGGTAGAGATTTTCCAGAACAATATCAAAAACTATTATTAAATGATACTTTAAAACCACTGCTTAATCGTCCTATCTATAATGATAAATACAGACCAGGTTCTATTTTTAAACTAGTACATGCTCTTATTGCGCTTCAAGAAGGAGTATTGAGTCCTTCAACAGGGTTTATTTGCGACAAAACTATTATAGGGTGTCATTCTCATGAGCCACCGACAGATTTAATCACGGCTATTAAACATAGTTGCAATCCGTATTTTTATCAAGTATATAAAAGAATTATTTTAAGGGGAAAAAGCGATAATTATTTTGAGGATAGTAGATTAGGGCTAGCCAATTGGGAACTTAAAGCGAAAAAATTTGGCTTTGGTGAAATTTTAGGAATAGATATTCCAGAAGAGAAAAAAGGTTTTTTACCTAATATTGATTTTTATGATGAATGGTATGGTAAGAAAAGATGGGCATTTAGTACTATATATTCAAACAGTATAGGGGAAGGAGAAATAGGGGTTTCTCCATTACAAATGGCTAATCTTGCAGCAATTATTGCCAACAGAGGGTATTATTACACCCCTCATCTTGTGAAACACATAGGAAAACAAAAAATAAATTCAAAATTTATTAAAAAGCATACAACTAAAATTGATAGTAATTATTTTCTCCCTGTAATTGATGCTATGGAACAGGTTGTTTTAAATGGTACAGCATCAAGAGCACAATTAGACAGTATAAGTGTTTGTGGAAAGACAGGAACTGTTGAAAATAAATCTTTTAATGATCACTCTGTTTTCATAGCTTTTGCTCCTAAAGTTAATCCAAAAATAGCTATTGCTGTTTATGTTGAATACGGGACTTGGGGAGGAACATGGGCTGCTCCTATTGCTAGTGTGATGATTGATAAATACATCAATCGAACACTTTCAAATAGAAGTATGAAAAACAAACAGAAAATTACTGAAGCAGTTATTTTGAATAAAAATAGTGATTTTACATTTTAAATGGGAAGACGAATCTCCATATGGAAGTATATTGACAAGTACTTATTGATTTTATTTTTGTTGCTTTTACTGGGGGGTTATATGACTATATATTCGAGCAGTTATGATGGGATTGATGTTGGAGATTTTTGGTCAACTAGTTCAGGTAAGCAATTAATATGGGTCATAATTTCATTAGTTGTTGGGTCAATTGTACTTTTAATTGAAGGAAGTTTTATTCATAATTCTTCCTATATAGTTTATATAGTTGTTTTGTTATTATTGGTTGGAGTGCTTTTTATGCCAGCTATAAAGGGGGCAAAGTCATGGTTTCAATTTGGATCATTTTCTATTCAGCCATCTGAATTTGCAAAATTGTCATGTTCTCTTGCTTTTGCTCGTTACTTAAGTTCAATTAATGTGAAGTTTCAAGATTTTAGAACAAGAATAAAAGTATTGTCAATTTTGATTTTCCCTGCTATTTTAATTGTTTTACAGCCAGATCCAGGAACAATGTTGGTCTTTGTTTCTTTTGTGTTTGTAATGTATCGAGAGGGCCTTTCTGGAAATATCTTATTAATTGGATTGTTTGCAATTGTAATTGCGGTCATTGGTATTTTTTTAAAAGCTTCTGAAACCAATGTCGATTTACTTGGGGTTAATGTTTCTGGAAATATGTTTTTTGGATTCATATTGTTGCTAATATCAATTCTTTCTTTTTTTATCATTAAATTTTTTGTTCTCCCTAGATTTAGAAAAGATAAATTTTATCGTCTAGCCATTGTTACAGCAATTGGGATTGTAATTTCATTAGGAGTTAATTATGTATATGATAATATTTTTAAAGATAGACATCGAAATAGGTTTCAAATTATGTTCGGAATTAAAGAAGATCGAACGGGTGATGGATATAATATATATCAGGCATTATCAGCAATTGGTTCTGGAGAAGGTGTTGGAAAAGGGTATTTACAAGGAACATTAAGCAATGATAAATACAAGCATGTCCCAGAGCAAAGCACAGATTTTATTTTTTGTAGTTGGGCAGAGGAATGGGGATTTTTAGGTGGAATGTTATTTATTATTGTTTATATAGCAACATTGATACGAATTGTCATGTTATCTGAGAGACAACGCAGTAAGTTTACTAGAATATTTGGTTATTGTGTTGCAAGTATATTGTTCTTTCATTTCATGATTAATATTGGAATGGTAACGGGGTTAGCTCCAGTTATTGGTATTCCATTGCCTTTTTTCAGTAAAGGTGGATCCGCAGTTCTAACTTTTAGTTTATTGATTTTTATATTGCTGCGATTAGATGCTGAACGAAAAGTAGTATTGAGGTAAAGTGTTATTTACCTAAAAGCCAGCTTGAAGATTGAATTTTATCACCTAGCCCATCAATTAGTTTTACACCCAATTTTTGACAAATAGGTTTTTCAGGAATAGTGTCATTGTTTTGGTCACCACCATTGGCAAAAGAGAGTTCATATTTATGACCAAAATCATCATCAATTTTTTGAATGGTTTTACATACTGTTCTATCTTGATCGATTGATAAAATAGCTTTATCAACTCCTTTAATGTGATTGATAATTATCATTCTTTCATCTTCATTTTGAAATGCTTTACTGCCTTTTAATTTCCTTTGTAAATCTGAATTAACGATTACAAAAAGTTCATCTGCATTTTTTTTAGCATTCTGAAAATACTCTAAATGGCCTTTGTGAATAGGGTTAAAATATCCACTTACAATAATTGCTTTTTTTTTCATGGTTAGTTAATTTTTAGTTTGTTCAATTGTTTTATACTGCTGAACTCAGGACATGTATTACATTTATCGGTCTTTTTAAAAAGACCACAACTGACGCTAAAACTTAAGCTAATAAGTAAAATAAAAAATGTTCTAATTATTTTTTTATTCATTTTCAGTTCAAAATTAACCTTTCCATATGTTGAATCACAATAATTATTGCTTATTTTGAACAATTAACAACGTCATACTCATGATAAACCACCTTGGTAGATACGTTCTAATGCTCATTTATATGTTTTCTAGGCCTGAAAAATTCAGTGTCTACTGGAAAAGATTTATTGATGAAATTGTACAACTAGGTGTCAAATCTTTATTTATTGTAATTCTAATGTCTGCATTTATGGGTGCAGTTTTGGTGATACAAACAGCTAGTGCAATTGAGTCCGCTTGGATTCCTGATTATACTGTTGGTTTTACAGTTAAGCAATCCATGTTATTGGAGTTTTGCCCTACAATTATTTCATTAATTTTAGCAGGTAAGGTGGGTTCAAACATTGCATCAGAATTAGGAACAATGAGAGTTACTGAACAAATCGATGCTTTAGAAGTAATGGGAGTTAATTCTATTGGGTATTTAATAGGTCCCAAAATATTAGCATCATTATTTATTTTCCCAATTATTATAATGTACAGTATGTTTTTTGGCTTTTTAGGAGGGGGTATAGTTTGTCACTTAACCTCGATAATTCCAGTTGAGCAATATTTGGAAGGAATAAGATCTTTTTCTTATGAAAACTATGGACACATTCGTTATGCTTTAATAAAGACGTCTGTTTTTGCTTTTTTGATAACAAGCATATCAAGTTATTTTGGTTTCTACCTTAAGGGTGGAGCTCTTGAAGTTGGAAAAGCAAGTACTAACGCTGTTGTTTACAGCAGTGTTTTCATATTATTTGCTAATTATATTTTAACTCAATTGTTGTTGATTTGATAAGCGTTAAGAATATATCTAAATCGTTTAATGGTGTTAAAATATTAGATGATATATCCTTTGATTTTCACAAAGGAAAGACCAATTTGATTATTGGTAAGAGTGGATCTGGAAAATCAGTTTTAACAAAATGTATGGTTGGTCTTTTACAGCCAGATATTGGCGATGTTTTTTATCAAGACACTAAACTTTCATCACTTAAAAACAAAGAAAAGAAAGAAATTAGGAAGCAACTTGGAATGTTATTTCAAGGGAGTGCTTTGTTTGATTCTTTCAGCGTTGAAGATAATGTTGCTTTTCCATTAAAAATGTTTACCTCACTTACAAGTAATGAAATTGCTGAAAGAGTAAATTTTTGCCTTAATAGGGTAGACATTATTAATAAAAATGAGTTGTTTCCATCTGAATTAAGCGGAGGAATGCAAAAAAGAGTCGCCATTGCTAGAGCAATCTCTATGCAGCCAAAATATCTTTTTTGTGATGAGCCCAACTCAGGTTTAGATCCTGTTACTGCAATTGTTATTGATGAACTCATTAAAGAAATTACGGAAGAGTATGATATAACAACAGTTGTTATTACTCATGATATGAATTCAGTGCTTGAGATTGGCGACAATATTTTATTTATTGATTCAGGAAAAAATAAGTGGCAAGGAAGTAAAGATGAAATTTTAGACTCCGAGGTTAAGGAATTAAATGATTTTATCTACGTATCTAAATTTTTAAAACAACTTAAAAAGAACAGATAATTTTTAAAATTTCTCAAAAAAAAAGCCAATCCTAAGATTGGCTTTTTTTATTTTGAGTTGAACTTATTTTGTGATAACAACATTGAATTTGCTAGTTTCACCATTTGCAAATAAAAGGTTAAATACATAATTACCGCTAGCAATATCACTTACGTCAATTTTTACATTTCCGCTTGCATTATTAATATTTCTTACAGCAATTGTTTTTCCAGTAACGTCAACAATATTTAAAGATGCTGAACTATTAACATCATTAAAAGGTATCGTTATTGAATTTGTAGTTGGGTTAGGGAAAGGAATAATTTTAACATTATCCGATTGCTCTAATCCAAGATTTGTAGACAATTCAACACTAACACCAGCAGTGACCTCACTACCAAATCCTACAGCAAACCAAGCGCCACTATTCTCAAGAACACTAACGGGTTGCCCATAAACAGCATTTATATTTTGGTTGTAATCAATTGCGTCATCAAATCCAAAATATACATCAGTATCAAATGATTGTGCACAGAATAAATATCTTGAATTATCATTCAATGTCATTGGTTCAGAAAAAGGGACATATACATTTTGATAAGCAGAATCTGTAGGGAAAGTGATTTCTCCAACTCCTATAGTATTGTATGCTACAACACCTGCAAAGTTTGGATCGTTCATGTCCGTAAAAGAATCTGTCCATTCGTATCCATAAGTAGTAAAGTATCTACCAGCCAAAGAACCTCCACTAACAACAGCTGAAAAGTTTATACCCATTGCAGCCATTCTACTCGCATTTGGGTCCATAAAGTGTGTACATACAGTAACACTCCCGGTAGCATTGTTTGGTCTGTAATATGCAGCTGATAATGGTGCACCAGTACTGTCTGTTGTTGCAGTAGAGTAAATACTATTGCTTATGTAGAAAGTTGAGCTAAAGCTGTTGTCTACAGGGAATTCATCAACCATGCCTGCATCTGAAACAGTGTAAGTTAAAGTATATTCACCTACAGCATAAGATGCTTGAGAGAATGTAGGTAATGAAAAGTAAACACTATCATTACTTACAATAACTGCTTCTGCAGAAGTTTGGTCGTAAACAAGAGCCCCATTGTATTCAATTTGTGCATTCACTACAACAGAGTCTTGATCTAGATTTCCTGGATTAGAAACAAAAGCTCCAAGTTGAACTTCATATTCGCTTTGATCAGCTGCTAATGCAACTGGCATTGATGCTGCTTCAGGAAGAACAACATCAGCAGCATTTACAGCTAAATTGTTGTTGTAATTTCTTGTTCCGATAAATGCAACAACTGGGCCATTAGCCATTTCATTAGTTATGATCAATCCAGTTGCATCCTCAATGAAAATTGCCGGAATAGTAACATTAGCTCCGTCAGCCCCAGGAGCCATATTTACAAGGCCCGGTTCTCTATTAATGATGATTGCTGCAACAGCACCTGCATTTTCAGCATTTAAAATTTTAGTTCCAAATTCACAAGTGTTTCTGTAAATAACGGCAATTTTTCCTGTTAAGTCATTCACTAAAGGGTTACAGCCTTCTGCAGCCATAGGATTACCTTGAGCGTTTGTCCCTGCGGTTGCATCATCAACGAACATCAGTGTATCCATAACGGCATTTGCAGTGTCTAAAAGGTCTGGGCCACCCCAACCTCCTGATGGTTCTGTATATGTGAAGCCATAAGTTCCAAATATTGAAGCTGGTGCTTCAACGGAAAAGACTACTTGTTGAGCAGTCAAACTTATTGCAGACAGAACAATAAAATAAGTTCCTAGTAAAAGTTTTTTCATGTGTATAGTTTTAGATATAAGTAATAGTTACAGTAAAAATAAGAAATTATTAGTCAATAAAAAATATCATATAATCATATTGATAAGAAACCTCATGATTTTTAGAATTCTAGGCAAAAAAAAAGGGTAGCTAATAAGCTACCCTTCGATTAAATTTTTGTGGTATTTAAAAATAATAGTAATTATTTAATCACTACTCTTTCAGAAATTGTACCGTTAATATTTGATATTTCAACAATGTAAACACCATTTTCATTACCAGATAAATCAATAGAAACTGATGAACTAGAATTAGTGGAATGAACAACTTTTCCTAAGACATCATAAACAACGATTGTATTCTCAATGTTGTTTAAGTTTTCAATATTAACTAAACCATTAGATGGGTTAGGGTAAATAGAAATTCCTTGATTAGCTGTTTCATTTACACCTACTGACCAAGAATCTCCCATTAACATTCTGATTGCAAATGCTGTTCCGTTGGTGTATGAAGTTGCAGGGTTATTAGTTCCACTAGCATCAATATAAGTAGGGTAATGAATTGCACTAGCCCAAGCTGGCTGAGCAACTGTGTTGTCATCCATAACTCTGATATTGTAATTCATTTGAGAACTATTCATTTCAATTGCTGCATAGTATACACCTGCATCAAGAGAAATATTTCCCCATATAGTTGATTGTGTTGCTTCGTCCCATCCCATATCTTCTACAAATGGAATATCTATATATCCATTTGCTACATCTGTAGAAGTCACTAAAACATAATCTGTTGAGTACAAAGCTGCTCCATAAGGGTCATCATTCATAAACATGACAGTATCCATAATATATGCAGCTATTTCAGCATCAGGATCTGTACCTGCAGCAAGCATAACTCTCAATCCGGAAACAACCTCGGTTTGTTTGATTGTATAACATGTTGCAAGAAAAGAACCATCTGCAAAAGAACCATCAGTCCAAGTATCAGTTCCTATAGAAGTTAAGTTTTCGTATCCTGCAGGATGATTTCCAATTCCATCAAGTGAATAAATATCTGATGTAATTTCAAAATTTCTCTGATATTGATTGTCTCCAAAAGTAGCACCACCAATAGTATCGTTGTCAGAAGTAGCTGTATAAGTTCCTTCATATAATCCTACAGCAAGAGATAACATTTCAGTTGTTTCAACAACATAAGATGAATCCGCTTCAAGTAAAGCAACAGTTGGATTACTTGAGAATGATACAAAATCAGCATCAACAGAAACATTTGTTTGATCGTAAACACCATCATTTGCTACAACAGCTCCAATTGTCCAGTCTGTATCAACTTGAGTTAATGGAGTTCTTCCGTATTCAGAACCACCATTAGTATTTCCTGAAATCCATGAAGTGACATTTTCAATGTTGTTTGCATCTTTTCTAGTTATTTTCACATCATCAACTGCCCAGTACCATGCCCAGTAATCATTGTCATTGTAGTAAAATTGAATTAATACTTGAGATGAGTTTCCACAAGTTGCCGAAACATCATAGCTAGTAATTTCAGGATTTCCTGAATTTTGATCATTAGGATACCCAGCATTGTTAGTAATTTCATATTCAGTCCAGTTAGCTCCATTGTCACCAGAAACTCTTACTCCTCTAGTGTCTTGCCACCATCTGTAATTGTGAGAAAAAGTTAATACGACATTAGGTTCTGCTGATAAATCTACAGGAACCGTAAGAGTAGCCTGAGTAATTATTTGAGTACCATCACCATCAGCTCCACCAGAAGCATCAGAGTTTATGAATAAATAACCATTTGATGCAGTAGAAGCATTAAATGGTGATAAAACTCCAACAGGAATTAGACCTGGGTTTGTTTCAATTGTCCATTGATCTGGAATTGTACCTGTGCTTGTTAGAGCCCAGTCAGAAGCAGTAGAAAAATCATTTTCCCATAAGGTAATACCTTTTTGTGAAAGGTTATTAGTTGGTTTGACAACACTTAAATCAGTGCTATGCTTTGTTAAAATTGGAGCTTTTACTTTTCCGTTTTGAGCAGAAATACCAGCACCAACAGTAAGTGATATTAATAGAATGTATAGTTTTTTCATATTTATTTTAATTAAAAAATTTAAGCCTCGTAAAATTAATAAAAAAATATCAATCAATTACGAGCCTTAAAATTGGTTTATTTTAAAATTACTCTTTCAGTGTATATTTTATTGTTGTTTAGTACTTCAACAATGTATGCACCAGATTTGTATTCAGATAAGTTAATTGTATTATTTGAATTAATTTTTTCTGATAATAAAAGTTTACCAGCAATATCATAAATAGTCACAAAATTTGGTAAGTTATTATCCGAACTAATAGTTATTATTCCATTTGAAGGATTTGGATAAATAGAAATACTATTTGTTATTTCATTTATACCAACATTTCCATCACTCATCTTCATTCTTATGGCAAATGCATTGCCATTTGTATAAGTTGTTGGAGAAGGAGTTTGTAATCCAAAATGTATAGCACTTGCCCATCCTGGTTGAGTTACAGTTTGATCATCTATTACTCCAATTGGGTAAGTATTTGCTAAACTATTCATTTCAATAGCAACATAATAAGCCCCTGGATTAACTTGGAGTTCTTCCCATGTACCACCATTATTAGTAATTGTAGGGATGTCAAGGAACCCGTTGGAAATATCAGTTGCATTAACAGTGATAATATCTGAAGTATAAATATCATTTGTATAGATTATGCTATTGATAAAGCTCGCTGTATCTAAAATGTGAACTATCACTTCTGCTCCAGCCATTGAAGTTGAACTTAAATAAACTTGTACACTATTAACATAAGAAGTTTGTTGAATATCATACATAGTTGCTACTATGAAACCATCACTTGAAGAATTATCAACTGATGTTGCCCATGAAAAAGTTCCTATTGAAGCCAATGCTTCATACCCCGCAGGATGATTTCCGATTCCATCAAGGGAATAAACATCATTGGTTACTTCAAAATTTCTTAAAAAAGAATTGTTTGTAAAGTTAGTTGAGCCTAATGTATCAGCATCTGAAGATGTTACAATATCACCAGAGTAAACACCCACACTCAAAGATAGGCTTTCTAAATTTTCTACTGCTAATGAAGAATCATTTTCAATAATAGCAGCTGTAGCAGTTGTTGTGAATGTTGATGGTCCATTAAAAGTTCCGTTAACTTCAACATTTGTTTGATCTAAAGCACCGTAGTTATATATGTAAGATCCAACAAAATAATTTTGTTCAAGTTGGCTAGATGGAGTTCTTCCGTACTCAACACCATTGCTGTTTTCGCCAAAAATCCAAGAAGAAATATTTTGGATATCGTTATCTGGTAAAACAGTCAATTTAACATCATCAACCATCCATCCATATCCTGATCCAAATTGGTCATCATCACTTTGATTTAACCATCTAAATCTCACTTTAGCATTAGCAGAACCACCCACATAATTTGAAATATTAAGAGAATAAGTTTCTTGTATTGCAGGAGCATTTGTAACAACAGCATCGTTGATTAAAACCTGTTGCCATGTAACACCGTTATCATTTGAAAACTCTATGTACGTTTCATCATAGTTGAATGATCTGTATCTTTGTTCAAACTCAATAGACACACTTGAATAGGCAGATAAATCAATGGAGTTAGCCATTTCTAAAGTAGCATCCTGAACATCAACTGGTCCCGATAATAAGTATTGAACACCATTAAATACCGCAAATCCATCAGATGCTGAAGTTGACGCCATTGCCCCCATGTATTGATCAACATCACTTGGAGTTGAAGTTACAACTTGCCATTGACCTTGTAAGTTTGGAGCACCAATTGTCCAGTTTGAAGCATTGTCAAAACTATCAGACCAAATAACTGTTGCCGATTTATTATGGTTTGATTTTTTACTGAAAACAGTTTCAGTTTCTGTTAATTCACTAATGATGCTAGGAAATTCAGTAGTGTTTTTTTGTCCTACGATGTTAAGTGTCAGTAGAGAACATAAAATTATAGAGTAATATTTATTCATTTTTTTAAATTTTTGTGCAATTATACATTAATTAGTTGAAATCATACAACTTCAACGGTTTTTTGATATTCTTCAAGAGGTAAGCAACTACATACAAGATTTCTATCTCCATATGCATTGTCAACTCTGCTAACAGGTGGCCAAAACTTAAATTGGTACTGAGAACTTGAAGGATATGCTGCTTTTTTTCTTGAGTAGCTATGATCCCAATTTTCAGTTATTAGAACTGAAGATGTGTGGGGAGAGTTTTTTAAAACATTATCATCTTTATCAGCTTTCCCACTTATGATTTCATCAATTTCAAGCTTTATTGACACCATAGCAGCGGCAAAACGATCTAATTCTTTCAAAGATTCACTTTCAGTGGGTTCAATCATTAAAGTGCCTGCAACGGGGAAACTAACTGTTGGTGCATGAAAACCGTAGTCAATTAATCTTTTTGCTATGTCAGCAACTTCAACTCCTGCAGTTTTTTTAAAATCTCTACAATCCAATATCATTTCATGCGCAACCCTTCCGTTGTTACCTGAGTAAAGAACATCATAATGGTTAGAAAGTTTTTCTTTTAAATAGTTTGCATTCAATATTGCGTATTGAGTTGACTTTTTCAATCCTTCACTGCCCAATAATTTGTTGTAACCGTATGAAATGATAAGAATTAAAGCACTTCCCCATGGAGCGCCATTAATCGGCTGAATTGCCTTATTCCCACCAGTTTTTATTATTGGATTTCCAGGTAAGAATGGTACAAGATGTTTTGCAACACCGATTGGCCCCATTCCAGGACCACCACCACCGTGAGGGATGGCAAAGGTTTTGTGTAAATTTAAATGACAAACATCAGCTCCAATGTTTCCTGGAGAAGTTAACCCCACTTGAGCATTCATATTGGCTCCATCCATATAGACTTGCCCACCATTTTCATGAATAATTCCAGTGATTTCAATGATGCTTTCTTCAAACACACCATGTGTAGATGGGTAAGTAATCATTAATGCTGCAAGGTTATCAGCATGTTCTTCTGCTTTTGCTCTTAGATCATTAACATCAATATTTCCATTGTCATCACATTTAACAATGACAACAGACATTCCTGCCATTACTGCACTTGCCGGATTTGTTCCATGGGCACTACTAGGTATGATACATATTTTTCTGTTGTGATCATTGTTAGCTTGGTGATAAGCTCTGATTACCATTAGGCCAGCATACTCTCCTTGGGCTCCACTATTGGGTTGAAGTGACATTCCACTAAACCCAGTGATATTACATAAATCTTTTTCAAGTTCTTCAAAAATTTGTTGATACCCTTGAGTTTGATCAACTGGAGTAAATGGATGAAGATTTGCAAATTCTGGCCAAGTAATAGGCTCCATTTCAGTAGCTGCATTTAATTTCATGGTACATGACCCTAATGAAATCATGGCGTGGGTTAACGATAAGTCTTTGTTTTCTAATCGTTTGATATACCTCATCATTTCTGTTTCAGAATGGTACGTATTAAATACGTTTTGAGATAAAAAATTATCTTTTCTATCTTTTGATGAAAGATCAGTTACTTCTTTGGTTAGGTTAATGGTTACTTCAAATGCTTTACCTATAGCTGAGCAAAGCTTTTCTAAGCTTTCCCAAGATGAGGTTTCATCAATAGATATTATCGCATTACCGTCAATAAAGCCAATATTTATATCAGCATCTTCAGTATGTTTTTTAATTGAATCTATGTTTTCAGTGATACAAACGGTGTCAAAATGTTGATTGTTAAGCGTGTTGATACCAGCATCTATTAAGGCTAATCTTAGTTGATGTGCCTTGCTTCTTATTTCTTTAGCTATAAACTTCAATCCCTCAGGCCCGTGAAAAACAGCATACATGCTTGCCATTACAGCTAAGAGGGCTTGTGCGGTACAAATATTTGATGTAGCCTTTGCTCTTTTTATATGTTGTTCTCTTGTTTGAAGAGCCATTCTTAAAGCAGGATTTCCATCGCTATCCATTGAAACACCAATGATTCTTCCAGGAATAAATCTTTTGTGATCTTCCTTACATGCAAAAAATGCCGCATGTGGTCCACCATATCCCATTGGTACACCAAACCTTTGAGTAGAACCTACAACAACATCTGCCCCCCAACT
>JBELEU010000019.1:0-20869 GCA_042093455.1 Crocinitomicaceae bacterium
CCATATAACCGATGTTTTCCATTAACATAAACGGGGTTCTTCTTCCACTCCCTGCCATTATTTTTATTGCCGTTTCATTGTTAAAATTATGTCTTACGTGAAGCCTTGGGGTTATGAAATAATTGTTGTAAAAAGTAGTGTAATCACCTCTAATTCCTGCAATAACACCCCATTTATCTGTATTATGAGTAAACTCACCATAGACCCCCGGAACTATTTCTAAAAACCGATTGACTGCGGGGTTAACTTTTAAGGAGTGAACGTTTTCATTGACACTGTCTAACTGACAGCTTGCGCCTAGTTTGAAAAAATTTTCCTCATTCTCACCCAATTCGTGCTGATAAATCAGATTGCCGTATGCACTGTATTGACTACCACTATAGTTTGTTGGGCCTATTTTAGATTTTTGATTGTTGTATGTACTGCTAAGCTGAAGGGCTAAACTATTAAAATCTTCTTTAGGAAATAAATATCCAATTTTAGCAAAGGCATTCGCTTGCTGGGTTTCAATAGTTACAGGATATGGAGAGAATTGACTTATTGCTCCTGATTGCATGTTGCTTATTACTCCGTTAATGCCAAGCTCCATATGGATTTTATTTGAGCGATAATTCCATTGATTAAAAACGATATAATCGTTGTGCAATGGAGTGTCTAAAAACCCATCTTCATTTCTATCGTTTTTCTTTGATTGATCTTCAAAATGAGCCGATAAGGTAGTTGACCACTTTTGACCCACTTGTTGGGTAAAAAATGCATTGTACTCAGTTCTTCCTGCTTGGTTTAGATATACATTTAAATGAAACTTTTCAGCGTTTTCTGGCTGTTTTAAGTTCATGTTAATTTGTCCGGCCATACTTTCATATCCATTCAAGACAGATCCCGCTCCCTTTGAAACAGCGATTTCATGAATAAATGCTCCTGGAATTTGTTTTAAACCATATAGTGTAGAAAGACCTCTTATTACTGGAATGTTTCCCGATAACATTTGAACATATTTTCCGGAAAGCCCCATCATTTGAATCTGTTTTGTTCCTGTAACAGCATCGGTGAAAGTAGCATCAATTGAAGGGTTGGTTTCAAAGCTTTCGGCTAAATTACAACAGGCTGCTTTTCTTAACTCATCTTGCCCAATTATGTGAGCATGTCTTGGGTCAATTTTAGAAAAAGAATATGCGCCTTTTTTAAATTCTACTTCAAAATCTTTAAGTATTTTACCCTCTCCCATAACAACATTAATTTCTTGATCGTGTTCAATGGTTAAGGTGTCTGGTTCATAGCCAATAAAACTAAATACCAAAACATGATTAGAGTGATCATGTTTTAGCTTAAAAAACCCTTTATTATCTGTTATTGAACCCTGTTTGGTTGCTAAATAATAAACGTGAACTCCTGTAAGTGGAGATAATGAATCGTTTTCAATTTCAAAAACATGGCCCGTAAGCTCTTCTTTTTCTTGAGCAAAAGCACCAACGAAAAAAAAAAGATATAAGATGACAATTCTCTTCATTTATTCACTGTATATTCTTTTGTATTGACAGCATGGCTTTAGAGATTGATATTTAACATCTTCTGCTTTGTACTTTGGTGTATCGTGCCCAGCCAAAGCAATTATTCTATGAATGTTGTCTTCTTTTATTTCATTGCTGTTAAAAGTAACAGAGCATATTTTAGTAGCAATGTGCCAGTCTGCCAATTCTATTCCCTTAATATCAAGGGCTGACTCTATTCGGTTTTCACACATGGAGCAATTGCCCATAACTGAAAATTTTATTTCTTTGACTTGAGCAGAAAAAGATAAATTGATGCCTAAAAATAAAAATGATGTAAAAATTAACTTAAAGTGCTTTTTCATTTTTTTTAGATTTTTAATTTCAGTAAATATACAACTACAATATGTTTAAAACAACAGTTGGGTTGTTAAAAAGTATTTAGCTTTAGTGCCTAGATTTTGCATTGCTTTGTAGAAAACATTTTATGAAAATTCTTTTATTAGGGTCTGGGGGAAGAGAGCATGCGTTGGCTTGGAAAATTTCTCAAAGTTCACAATTGGAAAAATTGTATGTTGCTCCTGGCAATGCAGGAACAAATTCAATTGCTGAAAATGTTGATCTTTCACTAGATGATTTCGAAAGTGTGGCCAATTTCATGTTGAATAACAGGGTTAACATTCTTGTTGTAGGGCCTGAAAACCCTTTAGTAAATGGTATTCATGACTATTTTGATTCTAGACCTGATTTAACCCATATCACTGTCGTTGGTCCCAAAAAGGAAGGCGCGCAACTTGAGGGGAGTAAAGATTTTTCAAAAAGTTTTATGAAGAGGCATAGGATTCCCACAGCAAAATATGGCTCCTTTAATTATGACACACTAGACAAAGGATTAGCTTATTTAGAAAAGCTTCCTGGCCCTTATGTTCTTAAAGCAGATGGCTTAGCTGCGGGAAAAGGAGTAATAATAGAGGCTGATTTATCAAAAGCTAAAAAAGCATTAAAAAAAATGCTCAAAGGGCAATTTGGAAAGGCTAGTAATACGGTTGTAATTGAAGAATTTCTTTCTGGTGTAGAGCTAAGTGTGTTCATCATCACTGACGGAAAAAATTATAAAATTCTTCCTGAAGCTAAAGACTATAAGCGAATAGGTGAAAATGACACCGGACTAAATACCGGTGGAATGGGAGCAATATCACCAGTTCCTTTTGCCAATAGGGAGTTCATGGACAAAGTAGAAAACCAAGTGATTATTCCGACTGTTAAAGGGCTGAAAAAAGAGAATATTGATTATTCTGGTTTTATATTCTTTGGTTTAATTGCCGTGAAAGGAGATCCGTATGTAATTGAATACAATTGTCGTTTAGGGGACCCTGAAACAGAAGTCGTTTTACCTCGATTAAAATCTGATATACTTGAATTATTTGATGGCCTAGCTACAAACACATTATCAGAGAGAGATATTGAAATAGACCCTAGGTCTGCAAGTACGGTTATGTTGGTGTCTGGTGGTTACCCTGAAGCATATGGAAAAGGGGAAGAAATATCGATTGCTGAGCAAGTGGATAATGAATTGCTTTTTCATGCGGGTACTTCAGAAAAAGATGGCAAAGTGGTTACAAGTGGTGGTCGTGTAATATCAGTAACTTCTTATGGGAAGAATCTTGAAACTGCCTTAAAAAACAGCTACAATACAATTGAAGGGGTAAAGTTCAATAAAATGTATTTCAGAAAAGATATTGGTAAAGACGTATTGAAATCTCCTAAGAAAAAGTAATCAAAGGAACAAACTATTTTATCTGATTGGGATCAGCATCTGCTTTTTTATTAAGCTTATTCTGAACAAACATCCAGTATGTCAAGCCAAACATTATAACTAAAATGAAAACTGTATTTGGATTGTTACCTGCAGGCTCAAGTGTATTCTCAAACAACCAAACTAAAAAATCTCTTAAGGGGTAAACCAACCAATCCATAATTTTATTTTATATAATTATTCAAAACTAATAAATATTTAGCTGTTTTCGTTTCTTTTAGAGTAAGTTTTAATGCTTAATTTTGTTTTATGATTAATGTATTGCGTTCAAGTCATCCTTTTTTTTTCATTATTTCAAGCAATGTTTTATTAATTGCCCTTATAGGTAGGTTTGACGGAAATGCTTTTTTTTTACTACCGGAGCATCCTCTTTACATACTTCATTTTATCCCTAAATATTTTCAATTTACCATTGGGTTATTACTTCTATTTTATTCTGGATTTTTAATAAATAACGTTGTTAATAAAAGTGTCCTATTTACAAAAAACTTTTATTTACCTGGGTTAATTTATATTTCATTAATGGTTTTTTCTCCAGAGAATAGCTCTTTACACCCCATGGCAATTTCAAATTTATTTTGCATTCTTGGTTTTAGTAATTTAATCAAGATTTACCGAAATGAGAGTTGCAAAAACCATGTATTCAAAGCTTGTTGTTGGATTATTCTTGCCCTAATATGTTTTCCTAGTTTTTCTGTTTTATTCCTTATATCATGGCTTTCTTTATTAATTATTAGGCCCTTTATATGGAAAGAATATTTAATACCAATTGTATGTTTAATTTTATTCGCTGCATACTTAAGCGTAACTTTCTTACTATTAAAGTCGTCCTTTAATGTTTTACCGCATTGGCTTTCTACTATCTCTTTTTACAATACTCGTTTTAGCCCCTTTTCCATGATTACTATTGGTGTCTTTATTTTTATTTCTCTTAGTTTATCTTTAAAAATAATTTTATTTATTTATGGGCGATCTACCAATCGATTTAAAAAAGTGATTAAATTATTGCTGATCTTTTTTGTATTATGCGTTTTACAAATGGCCTTGGATATTTTTCTTTTTAAATCAAACTGCTTTTCAATATACAGTTCTTTTGTTCCGTTAAGTATTTTAATATCTTTTGTCTTTATGTATTCAAAAAAAGTTTGGATACTAGACTCCCTTTATTTACTATTTATACTAAGTATTTTTCTATTTACATATTTGATTTAAATCATATGGATAGAAGAAGCTATTATTCTATATTTGCAACTTAAATTTTTCTCTATGAAGTGTGGTGTAGTTACTTTTCCCGGATCAAATTGTAATCATGATATGATGTATGCTTTAGGAAATATATTAAATCAAGAGGTTGTAGAACTTTGGCACAAGGATAGTGATATCCAAAATTGTGACTTAATTGTACTTCCAGGTGGTTTTTCCTATGGTGATTATTTGCGTTCTGGGGCTATTGCAAGATTTTCTCCAATAATGGAATCTGTAATCAAACATGCAAATAATGGAGGAAAAGTTTTAGGGATTTGCAATGGTTTTCAAATACTTTGTGAGTCTGGTTTATTACCTGGAGCATTGCTTCACAATAATCAACAAAAGTTTATCTGTAAAAACGTGTATCTAAAACCCAATTCAAAATCAAGTGCTCTCACAAATAAACTTGACAATGAAAAAGCTTTAAAAATTCCTATTGCTCATGGCGAAGGCAGGTATTTTGCAAATGATGAAGTATTGCAACAGTTAAATGAAAACGATCAAATTTTATTTCAATATTGTGATGAAAACGGTAGTATTTCTGATGAAAATAATCCTAATGGTTCTTGCCAAAATATAGCAGGTGTAACTAATGCTACAAAAAATGTTTTTGGCATGATGCCTCACCCCGAAAGAGCTGTTGATTTACTACTTAACAATACTGATGGTAAGTTAATTTTTGAATCTTTATTGAATTAATTAAAGTCTTGTTTTAGTCTTCTAACCCTTTGTGTTACAGGGTTTTGTTTTTATCTAAAATACTTTTACACATCCTTTTCTGAATACATTTTACATTCTATCAACCCATAATTTTAATATATTCGGGTAAAACCTGATGTTATGTTGAATTTTATTTTCTCCAAATTCCTTTTACTATTTTTTATTTTCTCCCTTTTTTCATTTCAAATAAGTAGTCAACAAACGGTTAAGGGAAAAGTGGTTGATCTTGAATCTCAATTCCCTCTTCCCGGTGTTAATGTTAAATTTATTGACGGTGATTTTGATAAAGGTGTAGCAACAGCAATGAACGGTACATTTAAGATAGAAAATGTTCCTCTTGGGAGACATCAAATTAGATTTACATTCATTGGCTACAAGCCACTAGTTCAAACTGTTGTAGTTAATGCTGGGCGGGAAGTGATTTTAAATATTTCCATTGAAGAGTCTACAGAGTTTTTAGAAGAGTTTGAGGTGACTTCAAATGAAAAAAGAGAAGTAAATAATGAAATGGCTATTATCAGCGCACAGCAATTCTCAGTTGAAGAAACAGAAAGATATGCAGGAAGCAGAGGCGACCCCGCAAGAATGGCATCCAATTTAGCTGGTGTTCAAGGAGCAGACGACAGTAGAAATGATATAATCGTAAGAGGAAATTCTCCATTAGGAGTTATCTATCGTGTCGAGGGTATTACTATTCCAAATCCAAATCACTTTGCAATTTCTGGGTCTTCAGGTGGTCCTCTTAGCATTTTAAACAATAAATTTTTAGGAAATAGTGATTTCTTTTCTGGTGCTTTTCCTTCTGAATATGGAAATAGTACTGCAGGTGTTTTTGATCTTAAAATTAGAAATGGAAATAGCGATAAAACAGAATTCACTGGTCAAGTTGGATTGTTTGGTGCTGAATTTTTAATGGAGGGTCCTTTGTCTAAAAAAAGTGCTGCTTCATACTTAGTAATGTATAGAAAAGCCACCCTTAAAATATTTGATTTATTGGGGCTTGATTTAGGAACATCTGCTATTCCAAACTATCAAGATTTTGCAGCAAAAGTAAACCTTCCTTTTGAAAAAGGTGGTAATCTTTCACTGTGGGCAATGGGAGGAAATAGTAACATTGAAATTTTAATAAGCGAACAAGAAGACAGTACAGCCATCGATTTATACGGTGAAAACACAAAAGATCAGCGTTTTGGAACGGGAATGATGGTTGCTGGCGCAACCTATACCAAACCACTTAACGAAACTTCTTTTATTAAATCTACCACTTGTGTGAATTTAGAACAACAGCTCTCAAATCATGACACAGTTTCTAGAAACCCTAACAATTGGAGTGATGTCTCTCTTAACCCCTACATGGCTTACAATTTTAATAAAGTTAGGTATTCAAACGCAAGTTCATTTAATAAAAAAATCAGTAAAAAAAATACACTTAAAGTTGGGTGGGTAGCTGACTTTACTAATTTTAGTTTTATCGATAGCGCTACAACAAACGCATCATTGCAAACTTATAGAAACCGATTTGACAAAGAAGGTAGTTATTTCATGATTCAGCCTTATTTAAGCTGGAAACATAAATTTTCAGATGATTTAATCTTAACTGCTGGAGTTACAAGTTTATATATGAGTTTAGGAGACTCTTATTCGCCTATTGAGCCCCGAATGGGTTTAAAATGGAATGTTAGCAAAAATGGAGCTCTTTCTTTTGGAATGGGCTATCATTCACAAACACAGCCGTTATATACCAGATACTATATAAATGAAGGCAATACAACTGCTCATAATGAAGATTTAGGATTAACCTACAGTAAACATATCGTTTTAGGCTATTCTCACCAACTGAACAAAAACTTTGGATTAAAAACAGAGGCTTACTACCAAGATTTATCTGGAATTCCTGTTGAAACCGCTCCCTCAGCATTTTCTTTAACTAATGCGGGTAGTGGCTTTGCAAGGGTTTTTCCTGATACTTTAAATAATAGCGGTACAGGTTACAACTATGGGATAGAGGTTACGCTTCAGCGTTATTTTAATAAAAATTGGCATGCCTTATTCTCTGGTTGCTTATACAACTCTAGATATACCCCGAGTGATGGTATTGAACGTAACACAAGTTTTAACGGGCAGTATGCTGTAAATTTATTAGCTGGAAGAGAATTTCAAATCAAGAACAATACACTTGGGTTAGGAATTAAAGCAACAGGTGCAGGAGGCAAAAGAAGAGGTGTTGTTGATCACATTGCTTCTGCTGAACAAGGTGAAGTAATCTTTCAAGATGAGGGTTTTAATGAAAGTCAATTTAAAGACTATTTCCGATTTGACATAAAAACCACTTATAAAATAAACAAGAACAATATAACTCATGAAATTGGCATAGACTTAGTAAATGTTACCAGTTCAAAAAATATTCTAAACTTTTCCTATGCTCCAAATAGCACGCCTGACTTAGATGATGATGTTGTGAAAAATTATCAACTTGGTTTCTTACCTATCTTTTATTACAGAATAGATTTCTAAGTTAATTTTTGATTCATATGTCTTTCCACAACTTTTGCTGTTAGCGCTAAGTTTTTTGCTACTTCTTTTGAAATTATTTGTTCAATTTTAGGAACTAATTTCCTTGCAACAAATGTTGGCACACCTGGAATTTTTTCTGGATATATGGTCAATTCAAATGCAATGGTTAATAAAGTTTTCTCACCCTTATCTTCAAAGGTGTTTTTTCCTTTACACAAGTATATACCGCTTCCATCTATTGGTTTTTCAATAAAATAACATACATATTCTTTTTGATTCCATGTAGCCTCATCATCGTATGACAATAGTCTTGATGGAATTATTTTTTTAATTGCTCTAGGCAAACCCCCAGAAATTTTCCATCTATTGACTAGCCTTACTCCTTCTTTTACCTCTTCTCTAGATAGTACTTTAATTTTTTCTACGGTTGGCATAGCGCTAACTAGTTGGGGTAAACTATCCCTGTATGTTTCCCAAACTTTGGCTTTTGGAGCATTTAAAAATATTTCTTTTTTTAGTGAATAAGACATCTTTGATGATTTCAACAATAAGTATGTTTTTTAAAAATAGAATATTTCGATAGATTTACAAACCAATTAATCAAGATGAAAATTATTGTTACAGGTGGAGCAGGATTTATTGGATCACATACCGTGGTTGAATTACTAGTGAATGGCTTTGAACCCGTTATCGTTGATGATTTTAGAAATTCTAAACCATTTATAATTGATAATATAAAACAAATTACTTCAAAAAGTTTTAGTTTCTATGATATTGACTGTGGAGATGTTGAAAAACTAAATACTGTCTTTGAAAAAGAAAATCCTGACGGAATAATTCATTTTGCTGCTGATAAAGCAGTCAATGAATCTGTTCTTGATCCTTTAAAATATTATCATAATAATGTTACCACATTGGTTAATGTTTTAAAAGTAGTAAGTAAATTCCAACTAAAATCTTTTGTTTTTTCCTCATCATGTACAGTTTATGGCATACCTAAACATGTTCCTGTTTCAGAAAAAACTCCTATTCAGCCTGCTTTCTCACCTTACGGTTTTACTAAACAAATTGGTGAACAAATTCTTAAAGATTTTTCTAAAACAAACCGTAACGTTTCTATATCTCTTTTAAGATATTTTAATCCCATCGGAGCTCACCCTTCCGGGTTAATTGGTGAACTTCCATTGGGTGTACCCAGCAACTTAATTCCTTTTGTCACTCAAACTGCTATTGGAATAAGAAAATCCTTAACCGTTCACGGTGATGATTACGAAACCAATGATGGTACTTGTATAAGAGATTACATTCATGTTGTTGATTTAGCAAGTGCTCATGTTTTAGCGCTTAATAATTCTTCAAACAATAGTGAGCCACAGATTGTAAACATCGGCACTGGTACAGGAAGCTCTGTTTTAGAAGTTATAAAAACTTTTGAAAAAGTTAATAACCTTAAACTAAATTACACTATTGGCCCAAGGAGAAGTGGCGATGCTCCATCTGTTTACGCAGACAATACATTGGCTAAAGAGAAGCTTGGGTGGAAAAGCGTATTTTCTCTAGAAGATGCCCTAGCGCATGCCTGGAAATGGGAAAAAAAATTGGCTAAATGATGAAAAAAACACTTTTAATTGCCGCTTGCACATTAATTAATAGTCTTGTTTTTGGACAAGGATTACTTTCTTATGTTAAATGGGAAGCAGACGGCCAAGAAGCAGAGAAGTTTGATAGAATTGCAATTGACGTGACCTGGAATAGATGGATGGAAAGCCCAACAGGTATAAATCAGGGTAATTTTTCTTTTGGTTTCGGAGCTTATTGGTTTAAAGACATGCCTTTGGGCTCTAAAAGCAATGCAGCAATTGCCGTTGGATTTGGTTTTGAATCATTGAACTTCCACCATAATGGAACATTTTCTTCATTAAGTTCTTCCAATCAATTTAATTCTCTTGTCCCACATTCTAACGATTCTATTATAATTACAAATAAACTGGCCGTCAACTATGTTGATGTCCCCATTGAATTGAGACTAAGAACCATTAATAAAACTTTAGAAGATAGAATGAAGTTTAACTTTAAATTTTACCTCGGCTTTAAAGCTGGTGTTTTAGTTAATGATCATAGTAAGTACAAAAATGAAAATATTAAATATAAAGTATACAATTTAAAAAATGTTTTGCGCTACAGGTATGGCCCTTACATTAGGCTTGGTTTTAATAAAATTTCTTTGGTTGGCTTTTATTCTATGACATCTATTTTCGATGAGAATGGAGAAAACTTAATCCCATTTCATGTAGGGGTTTCTTGGATGCGGTTTTAATTTAAATACTTATGTTAAACAACACACAACTAAGTTCAATAGAAAATCCTAAAACAATACCTGCAATCACTTGAGCATATGTGTGTGTTTTAAGGATTAGCCTTGAATAAGAAACCAGTCCCATAAACAACAACAATAGAGTATTATAGATCATCATTTCTTGTAAGTTAAATACTTCCCCAGAAATTAAAAGAATTCCTAACATTCCCCCAGAAAATCCACTTATGGCTAAGGCGTGAAGACTTATTTTCCATTTGAAAGTAATAATTGTTGCAAACACCAACGAAACAATGCCGCCAAATAAAAACGTTATAAAAGGTTCAAATAAATGGAATAAATTATTGTTCCAATGCCTAAATACATAGTAGGTCATGGAGTAATAAATAATAACCAAAAACAAAATAGGAAGCCTCTGTTTTCTATTGGGAATTGAAAAACTGGTGATTATTTTAGATCTATACATTATTAACATAGATACAATAGGAAAAAAAACTCCCATTACCACTAAAAGAGTTAAAAATACCCAATAAGAGTCTGGTGCACTTTCTTTAATTAAATAATTGTAAAAGCAATCAATATTAAAATAAAAACAAAATGAATAAATAATAATAAAAATCGGGTGAAAAACAAAAGACAAAAACTTTGCTAATGACTGCATACTAAACCAATTGTTTTCTTAGTCGGGCAACTGGAATATTCATTTGCTCTCTATATTTTGCAACTGTTCTTCTAGCAATTTGATATCCTTTTACTTTGAGTAAATTCATTAGTTTTTCATCTGTTAAGGGCTTACTCTTATCTTCCTCATCAATAGCTTCTTTAAGAATACTTTTAACTTGTCTCGTAGATACTTCCTCTCCAGAATCTGTTGATAGAGATTCACTGAAAAAATATTTAAGTAAAAATGTTCCGTATGGTGTTGATACATGTTTACTATTAGCAACTCTAGATATTGTAGATATGTCCATTTGAACTACTTCTGCTATATCTTTTAATATCATTGGTTTCAATTGTGTTTCATCTCCAGAGAGAAAAAACTTTTCTTGAAAAGTTAAGATGGCCTGCATGGTAACCATAAGTGTATTTTGTCGCTGTTTGATAGCATCAATAAACCACCTTGCTGAATCTACTTTTTGCTTTACAAATAATATAGTCTCTTTGTCTCTTTGTGTTTTCTTTCCTTCCTCGAAGCCCTTAATCATCTCAACATAAGATTGACTTATTTTTAAAGGGGGGACGTTCCTTTGATTAAGATCTAAAGATAATTTCCCATCATTGTCATTAATTATGAAATCTGGTATAATGTGTTGTATTGATTTGTGCGACTCAATCAACGAATTTCCTGGTTTTGGGTTAAGCTTAACAATTTCTTCGAAGGCCTCTTTAATGGCTGTTTCATCAATGTCAAGCTTTTTAGCAATCTTCAGGTAATGTTTTTTTATGAATTGGTCAAAACATTTTTCAAGAATTACTTCTGCTGTTTTAATAGATATTGTTCTTTTCTTTTTTTTGAGCTGAATTAACAAGCATTCTTTCAAATCTCTAGCACCTACGCCTGCTGGCTCAAGGCTTTGAACTTGTTTTAAAGCCTTTAACAGTTCCTCTTCAGAAGTATTTATATTTTGGGAAAAGGCTAGGTCGTCCACAATATTAAAAAGCTCTCTTCTTAAATATCCAGAGTCATCTAAGTTTCCAATAATATATTTAGCTATTAGGAGTTGCTTTTCATCTTTTACACGAAGGCCAATCTGACTTAAAAGCCTTTCTGTAAATGAGGCTCCTAAAGTATAAGGGGTATGTTTTTGCTCACCATCAGAATGGTTGTTGCTTTGTAGTTTATAGGATGGTGTTTCGTCATTAATATATTCATTGAAATCGAATTCTTCTCTTGAGTTTTGATCTTTCAAGTCTTCTTTAGGGTAATCTTCCTCGCTTTCTGTATCAACAAGCTCTTCTCCTTCATCCAAAGCTGGGTTCTCTTCAAGTTCTTCCTTGACTCTTTGTTCTAATTCTAATGTTGGCAATTGCAACATCTTCATCAACTGTATCTGCTGAGGAGATAACTTTTGCAGTAGCCTTTGTTGTAGAGTTTGCTTTAACACCGATGAATTAAATTAGATTGATTATAAATTTACTAAAATTCTGCGTTTTTTGGAGTTCTTGGAAATGGAATTACATCTCTAATGTTTGACATTCCAGTCACAAACATCATTAATCTTTCAAATCCTAACCCAAACCCCGCATGCGGAACTGTACCAAACTTTCTTGTTTCTAAATACCACCAAATGCTTTCTTGAGGAATATTAAATTCTTTACATTTTTTTTGCAAAACGTCTTCTCTTTCTTCTCTTTGAGATCCACCAATAATTTCTCCAATACCCGGAAAAAGAACATCCATTGCTGCCACCGTTTTTCCATCGTCATTATTTCTCATGTAAAACGCCTTTATATTTGATGGGTAATTATAAATTATTACAGGTTTTTTAAAGTGTTTTTCAACCAGAAATTTTTCATGTTCGCTTTGCAAATCAATACCCCACTCAACTGGAAATTTGAATTTTTTCTTTTTGTTGGGCTTAGAGTTTTCTAAAATTTTAATTGCTTCAGAATAAGTAATTCTAATAAAATCGTTGTTATTTATCATGCTTAGCCTTTCCAAAAGAGTGAATTCGTTTCTTTGGGCTGTTGGGAGTTGTTGCTCCTCCTTAACTGCTCTATCGTTTAAAAATGCCAAATCTTCTTCACAATGTTTCATCGCGTAATTAACAAGATATTTTAAAAATTCTTCACTAAGATCCATGTCATCATTGATATCAGCAAAAGCAATTTCTGGTTCAATCATCCAAAACTCAGCCAAATGCCTAGTTGTGTTTGAATTTTCAGCTCTAAAAGTTGGTCCAAAAGTATATGCCTTTCCTAGAGATAAAGCTGCTAATTCAGCTTCTAATTGACCTGAAACGGTTAGATGTGTTGGTTTACCAAAAAAATCTTGGTCGGGTGTTTGCTTTTTGTCGGAGTTAAGTGTTGTTACCTTAAAAACCTCACCTGCTCCTTCCGCGTCAGTTCCAGTAATTATAGGTGTGTGTATGTAAAAGAATCCCTTACCATTGAAAAAATTATGAATAGCAAAAGCCATATGGTGTCTAATTCTAAAAACAGCCCCAAAAAGGTTGGTTCTCATTCTTAAGTGGGCTTGTTCTCTTAATACCTCTAAAGAATGTTTTTTTGGTTGTAAAATAGTTTTTTGAACTTCTTCAGGGTTTGCTGTTCCTAGTATGTTAACCTCTTTGGCTTCAATTTCTGTTTTCTGCCCTTTTCCTTGAGATTCTATTAGAGCTCCTTTTATGTTAATGGCGGCTCCTGTTGTAATTTTGGAAAGAATATCTGGATTTAAGGTTTCATAATCCACAACGACCTGAACGCTAGCCATACAAGACCCATCGTTCAATGAAATAAATCTATTTCCTCTAAATGATCTTACCCATCCAGAAACATTAACGTCTACTCCGCTTTCTAATTTTAGTAAATCAACTATGCTTAGTCTTGTCATTTTTATAAAAAATTGTTAAAGAAACTTTATTGCTTTGAATAGTTTCCAAAGTTTCTTTTATTTGTTTTCGTTTTTAAGATGGTAAAAATAAAAGAAATCAATCACCAAATTCACCTTTTATTTCAACAACATGGAATAAAAAGCTTAACCATGGACGATTTAGCTGAAAAACTGGGTTGTTCAAAGAAAACTCTATACGTTTATTATGAAAATAGAGCTGACTTAGTTTTGAAAGTTATCACCCAGAATATGGATGAGCATTATGCAAAAGTTAATGCAATAATAGAACAAGACCTTAACCCAATTGATGAGTTTTTCTTACTTAATCAACTCGACCTTAAAAAAATTAAAACCATTCACCCTTCTGCACAGTTCGATTTAAAAAAATATTATCCAAAGGCATGGGAAATTTTTGATGCCGTCATCAAAAAACGTGGTTTTGAATCAACACTCAACAATTTAAAAAAAGGTGTTAAAAGTGGGGAATATCGCAGAGAAATCAATTCTGAAATTTTGGCCAGAATCTTGTCTGAAAAGATTGAGTTAATATTTAACGGTGATTTATTTCAATCTCACCTGATTTCCTTTACTCAAGTTTACACCGAAATGATGACGCATTACATGCTTGGTGTAGTTTCAGAAACTGGTAGAACTTACTTTTTAAAACATCATGCAAAAAAAATATTAAATCATGAATAAAACACTTTCTGCTTTACTAATCTTTGGATTTCCTGTGGTCTTATTTTCTCAAACTTCATCACTGGATAAAATATTAGAATTCGCCCATTCAAATAGCCCAGAAATTAAAAATGCTACAATTGATGTTGAAATCGCCCAACAAAAAATTAAAGAGCTTACTTCAGCTGGTCTCCCCAAAATAAATGGAAGTTTAGACTTCCAAAACTTTATAAACATTCCTACAACAGTAATTCCTGCAAGTGCTTTTGGAATGCCCGGAGATGAATTAATGGAGGTTAATTTTGGAACAGACTACAACTCTAACCTTTCTGTTCAAGTAGACCAGTTAATTTTCAGCGTAAGGTATATTTATGGAATACGGGCCGCTAGTGCTTATGCAACATTAACAGAGCTCCTTAAAAAACAAAAACTGGCTGATTTTGATGAAAAAATATCAACTTTTTACTACAGCGCCTTACTAATAAACAAAAGTTTAGTTCTTGCCGAACAAAGTAAAGAACAGGTTCAGCAAATATACGATTACACTGAAAGACTAGTGACTGCGGGTGTAATAGAATCCAATCAACTTGATGAGGTAAATTTAATGCTTCTACAGACAACCAATGCTGTAGAACAATTAAAAATGAACCAAAAATTAAGCTTGCTACAATTAAAAAGTAACATTGGTTTTCCTTTGGATAGTGCTCTTGCCCTTGCTGACAATTTTTCAAATGTTGTATCCAATTCAAATGCCCCCATGACAGCAATTAATACAAACCAAACCTTGGCATTTATGATGGCTACACAAAATATTACTTTAAGCGATCTTGATTTACAAGTAGTAAAAAGTGAGGGTTACCCAAGCGTTTCGGGTTTTCTTAGTCACCAGGAAATGGCTATGAGAAAAGAGTTTAGTTTTTTCGATTCCAGCTACCCTTGGTTTCCATCTACAGTATGGGGATTAAGAGTTAATATCCCCATTTTCAACAGCGGAGAAGGAAAGGCTAAAAGAAGTCAGAAAGAATTAGAATTATTGAAAAATAAAAATGAACTTATTAGAATCGAAGCCCAAATCTCAGCTCTTTTAATTCAACTTAAAAATAATTTAGACTTTGCTAAAATGGCTCTTAAAAATGCAAATAAGAGTTTAGAATTTGCTGAAAAAGTACTTCAAAATGAGATACTAAAATTTAAAGCTGGAACTAGTAGTGTTTTACTGGTTTCTCAAGCACAAAATCAAGCTATTGCTGCACAACAAGACCTGTTATCAAAAGAGTTTAACTTAATTAAATCACAATTAGCTATCAAAAAAATCACTAACAACTAAATCCATGAAAAAAATTACTTTTATTATTTTACTTTTTAGCCTTTTTAACTGCGAAAAAAATGGAGAATCAATAAGCGATCTAAACGCTAAAAAAATGGAGATCATATCCAAAATTGAAACTCTAGAAAAGGAATTGGCTAAGGTTGATAGCAATTTAGTTGTTCTTGACACCAATAAAGCTGTGGTGGAAGATCTTCCTCTAGTTTCCATATTCACAACAGAACTTGGATATTTTGAGCACTTCATAGAAATACAAGGGCAAATAACTAGCAAAAAAGAAGTTATTATACGACCTGAAATTAACGGTACTGTAGAAAAAATATATGTTTCTGAAGGAGAATTTATTAAAGAAGGGTCTCCTATCTTTAAGTTATCAAATTCCATGTTGATTGCTCAAAAACAAGAAATTGAGGAGCAAATTAGTTTTGCAAAATTTATGCTCAACAAACAAGAAAAATTGTATGGAGAAGGCATCGGTTCTGAGATTCAACTTAAAGAAGTTCAAACAAGATATAACAGTTTAGAAAAATCCCTTGCAACATTAATGACTCAACTTAATAAAACTACTCTAGTTGCTCCGTTCTCGGGTTATGTTGAAAAACTTTATGTTCAAACTGGTGAATCAATTAGTCCCGCTAATCCTTCCATTCAGCTTGTTGGAATAGATGATTTATATTTAACTGCTGATGTTTCTGAAAATTTAATATCTGATATTTCAATTGGAGATAGTGTTTCGGCATACTTGCCATCTCTAGGAATTAATATTGGTGGAGCTCAAATTTATAGAACTGGTAAATTAATTAATCCTGTTAATAGAACGATTAAAATAGAAGCCAAAATAAGTTCTCCAAACAAGCAGCTTGTCCCTAATCTTATGGCGATAATTAAAATTAGAGATTATACTAAAGAAAATAGCATATCCCTTTCCTCTAGGTTAATTTCTAAAAACGCAACAGGTTCATCTTATTTGAAAATATTAGATGAAAACAACATAGTAGGAATAAAGGCTGTTTCTCTCGGTAAGCAGAGCGGCAATTATGTAGAAATTATTTCTGATATTTCACCCGGAGTTAAAGTAATTGATGCCGGGAAAAACAATGTTGTTGAAGGTCAAAAAGTTAATGTAATTCCAAGTAATAACTAATGAAAAAGCATATTGAAAATTGGCGAGAATTCGCTTTATCGTCTTTAGCTATTAACAATAGAAAAACGGTATATCTTCTGATTGCCATTTTGTTGATTGGCGGGGTTTCGGCATACAACAAAATGCCTAGAGAAAGTTTTCCTCAGATTGAGATTCCAGAAATTTATGTTAATATTCCTTACCCTGGAAATTCTGCTGAAATTATTACTGATAAAATTGTTAAGCCCTTTGAGAAAGAACTTAACAAACTTAAAGGAGTAGACGACATCTCTTCAACCTCTATACAAGACTTTGGTGTTGTTCAAATAAAATTTGATTTTGGAATTTCTCCTAAAGATGCCAAGCGCCTTGTTGAAGAAGCACTTTCTGATGCTCGGTCAACCAAAACTTTTGCGCAAGATCTACCTGTTGAGCCTACAATTCAAGAAATGGATGTAAATGAATTCCCTATAATTAATATTAACCTTTCAGGAGATTACCCTGTTGATGTTCTTAAGGAGCAAGCCGATTTAATCAAAGATTTAGTTGAGACTATTCCTGAAATAAATGCAGTAGAAATAAGAGGTGTTCAAGAAAAGAAAGTAAAAATTGAAGTTAGAAAATTTGATGCAGAAGCTAAAAGAGTAAGTTTTTCCGATATAGAAAGTGCAATTCAAGCTGAAAACACAACACTAGGTGCGGGTAATCTAAAAGTTGATGGTATTGATCATTTTTTAATCATTGATGGGAAATTCAAAGACTTTAAAGAGCTTGAAAACTTGGTCATCAAACATGAAGATCAAGACAACATTTATTTAAGAGATGTTGCTGATGTTTATTTTACAGATGCTGATACTTCTAGTTATGCAAGACAAAACAGTGAGCCTGTTGTCATGTTAGATATTAAAAAACGCGCAGGAGCAAACATAATTAACGCCATTGACCAACTTAAAGTTTTAGTCAGTTCTTTGGACAAAAAGTTCCCTAGAGGAATGAACTTAACTTATACCAATGATCAGTCCATAATGATTAGGTCTCAAGTAAGTAATCTAGAAAACTCTATCGTTTTTGGTGTGTTATTAGTTGTTTTTGTTCTGTTGTTCTTTTTAGGATTAAGAAACGCACTCTTTGTGGGTATTGCCATACCCTTTTCCATGTTTCTTTCTTTTATTTTATTGAACTCTGCTGGAGTCAGTTTAAACATAATGGTTTTATTTTCATTGGTACTTGCTTTAGGAATGTTAGTAGACAATGGTATCGTGGTGGTAGAAAATGTTTATCGATTTATGGATGAGGGGTTTTCTCCTTTTGAAGCTACCAAAAAAGGTGTTGGAGAAGTTGCATGGCCAATCATTGCCTCAACAGCAACAACTCTTGCTGCTTTTGTTCCTTTGGCTTTGTGGCCAGGAATAATGGGTGAGTTTATGCAGTACTTACCTATAACATTGATGATTGTATTGGGTTCTTCTTTGTTTGTTGCTTTGGTTATCAACCCAGTGCTAATTGCAATATTAATGCGAGTAGAAGAAGAAAAAGCTAGTAGAAAAAGAGCTACAAAACTTTTTTTAATTGGAATCGTAAGCTCCATACCGTTTTACCTTTCAAGTATAACTTGGTTAGGAAATTTAATTAATATTTTTGCTTTTTTAACACTGCTTAATGCCTTTGCTTTGAGTCCGATGACAAAGTGGTTTCAGGGCAAGTTTCTGCCAAAAGTAGAAAATATATACAAGCGCTTTTTAAGCTGGGCTCTTAACAAAAAAAGACCCATTTGGATAATTGTAGGAACTTTTGTCACCTTGATTTTGTCCTTTGTTCTAACTGGTGTTTTTCCACCCAAAGTACTGTTCTTTCCAGATAACCAACCCAACTACATTAATATTTTTGTTGAACTTCCTGTAGGAACCAACATTACTAAAACCAATAAAAACACACTATTAGTTAAGGCTAAAATTGACAGTGTATTGAATAGTGCTGTTTCTGAAAATGATAGCAGAACACTTATGGAAGTAGTTGATAAAGAAACCAAAGATGGAGTACAAATTGAAACCTCTTTTATTGCTTCTGTAATTGAACAAGTAGGAAAAGGTACTTCAGATCCAATGAATGGTCCTGCTTTTGGAGAAACACCACACAAAGCCAGAATCACTGTTTCTTTTTGTGAGTTTTCTCACAGAAAAGGAATCAATACAAGTGACGTTAAAAAAAGAATTGAACAAGCACTTGCCGGAAAATTCAATGCAGATATTGGTATTATAGTGGATAAAGAACAAAATGGCCCGCCACAAAAACCCGCTATTAACATTGAAATTACTGGTTCTGATGAGTATGGTCAACTTACTGAAAAAGCGGCTATAGTCCAACAATATTTAGCCTCTAAAAATATAGCAGGTGTTCAAAAATTAAAATTGGATGTTGAGGTAAATAAGGCTGAAATTAACTTAGATATCAACAGAGAATATGCTAAAAGAGTGGGACTATCAACTGGTCAAATAGGACAAAATATTAGAACCTCTCTCTTTGGTAAAGATGTGTCTACCTATTCTTACGATGAAGATGATTATGATGTTAATATTCGTTTTGGTGACGCTTACCGTTCTAACCTTGAGTCTATTTTGAATCAAAAGGTAATGTTTATGAACAATAGAGGTCAAAAACTTACCATTCCTATTAGTGCTGTTATAAGAGACTTGAAAATTGTAAACAAGCATGCGGCTATTAAAAGAAAAAACCTAACCAATATGGTTACGATTATTTCTGGTGTCAAAGAAGGGTACAATGCAAATGAAGTAATTGAAAAAGTAAAAAAAGAGCTTGAAGGTTTCAA
This sequence comes from Crocinitomicaceae bacterium, assembly GCA_042093455.1. Classification (GTDB taxonomy): domain Bacteria; phylum Bacteroidota; class Bacteroidia; order Flavobacteriales_D; family Parvicellaceae. The sequence continues at coordinate 19,611 of JBELEU010000019.1, forward strand.
ATTAAGTTCTGTAGGGTCCTCTTTTAACAACCAAGGTTTTAATTTAAAATTTACTGGTCAAATGGAAGATCAACAAAAAGAAATGGCCTTTTTGAGCACAGCTCTTTTAATTGCTGTTTTCTTAATTCTTTTAATTTTAGTAACTCAATTTAATGCGTTTTCAACTCCTGTAATAATTCTTTCATCAGTTGTTTTGAGTCTTTCTGGTGTATTCTTAGGTATTGTAATTTCAAGAAGTGATTTTGTAATAATAATGACTATGATTGGTATTATTTCATTGGCAGGTATTGTTGTCAATAATGCTATTGTGTTGGTAGATTACACCAATCTATTAAGACGAAGAAAAAGAAAAGATTTAGAAATGAACGAAAAAGAGTTGCTAAGTCACTCTGATGTGAAACTTGCCATTGTTGAAGGAGGAAAAACAAGGTTGAGACCGGTTCTGTTGACTGCAATTACTACCATTTTAGGGTTATTTCCTTTAGCAACTGGGTTAAACATCAATTTCTTTACACTCGTTTCAGAATTTGATCCTCAAATATTTTTTGGTGGTGACAATGTTATCTTCTTTAAACCAATGAGTTTAGCCATCATTTATGGTTTAACATTTGCCACTTTTTTAACCTTAGTTGTTGTTCCTGTAATGTATTATACTTTTTATAGATTTAAAGTGTGGTTATTTCTTAAAATGAAATGGGAATTAAAGGTTGAAGTTTGATGGTTTTTTTTCTTAAAAAAGTAATTCTTACAGAAAAAACCAGTGTATTTAATTTGTTAAATGCTGCAGCCAAAACTCTTGCTAGAAAAAAAATTGACCAATGGCGCTATTGGTTGAATCCGCCTGCTGAAAAAATTACATGGGTTGAGGAAGGTATAAAAAAAGAAGAGTTTTTTTTTATTGTGAATCAAAACCAACAAAAAATGGGAGTGGTAAGAGTTTCCAATGATGACGTGCTTTATTGGGGCCAAATGGATGACAAAGCGAAATACATTCATTCTCTAATTGTTGATGAAAAGTTCTCAGGTATGAATTTAGGAGCTGCTGTTATTAAAAGAATTAAAGAAGGGGCCATTTTAAATAATGTGAAATACTTAAGGTTGGACTGCGATTGCACCAATAAAAAACTTTGTAAGTACTATATTAATCAAGGGTTTGAACAAGTGGGGCAAAAGCAACTTTCGCTTGGAAAATATAATTTATATCAGCAAAGAATTTCTTCTTAACTTTAATAAATTAGAAGTTTATATAAGGGAAATAA
>JBELEU010000020.1:0-10398 GCA_042093455.1 Crocinitomicaceae bacterium
CTAATGGAGTTGGTAGCGGTTTTAATCCTGAGTGGAATGGGTTATCACCAAGTACCAATTATACACTCATTTTATCAACCGTTATAGGAACTGACTGTGATTATGATTACGGATGTTTAGATTATTACGGCATTCCTGGATGTACAACAATAAATACAAATTTAGATACTACAGTCTGTAATGGGGTATCCGCAGTGATTAATGGCACAACCTATAACGCATCAAATCCAAACGGTCAAGATTCTTTGATTTCTGTAAACGGTTGTGATAGTATTGTATCAGTTACTTTAACAGAACTTCCAGTTATCACCAATTCAATCAATCCAACAATTTGTTCAAATGGAAGTTATGTTTATGATGGGACTACTTATAATTCATCAAATACAACGGGGGTTCATGTCTTTACATCTGCCAGTGGATGTGATAGCACAGTAACACTTACGCTTAACATTCAATCTGTTATCACAACAACACTTGATACCACAATTTGTTTTGGCAGTTCAATTATCGTCAACGGGACTACTTACGATGGAGTCAATTCATCAGGTCAAGAAACTTTTGTGCTTGGAACTGGCTGCGATAGCATAGTTAATATCACCATTAATGAATTGCCAGAACTAACAAGTTCTTTAAACCCACTAATTTGCACCAATGGTAGTTTTATTTTTAACGGAACCGTCTATGATACTTCAAATACATCTGGTGTTCATATTCTGACATCTTCAAGTGGTTGTGATAGCACAGTTACAATACAATTAACCATTCAAAATACACTAACAAGTACAATTGACACTGCAGTTTGCTATGGAGAAACCGTAACATTTAATGGAATTGAATTAAGTGCTCTTAATCCAATAGCAGATATTTCTTACGTAACTGCTGGTGGCTGTGATAGTATAGTTACCGTTACTCTTACTGAACTAATTCCTGACACAACATTTATAGATACCCTTTTGTATGTGGGCCAATCTTTAGCTCTTGAAATACAAGGGGATGAGGTTTTAATTGAATCCGATTTTGAAGGGTTAATAACTTATGTTGGATCTAATGGTTGTGATTCTTCAGTTCTTGACATTACTGTACTTATGATTTATGAATATGCACATTTTGTTCCAACTGGATTTTCTCCTAACAACGATGGTAATAATGACTTTATTGGTGTGATGGGAGGCGGTATAGAAGAAATGGATTTTTACATCTTTAATAGGTGGGGAGAAGTAGTTTATGAAACAGATTGCTGTTGTTCACAAAATTGTTCATGGGATGGAAAGTTTAGAGGCCAATTTTTAAATAACGGTACTTACGTGTATTATTTAAAAGGAAAATATCTTAATGGAATCCCCTTCAAGGAAAAAGGACTAATATCTTTAATAAAATGATAAAAAGGTTTTTAATATTATTATTAATGATCAACATATCAGTATGTTATACCCAAGATATACATACTACTCAATTAAACGAACATGATTATTTATACAATCCTGGTTTAGTTGGGAATTATCACGGCAATTCGAGAGTTCAATTTTCTACTAGAAGCCAATGGTCGTCTATTAGCAATGCTTATCAGACATATAGTTTTTCAACAGATTATAAATTAGGGGTTAACAAATGGGACAAAGGAAATTTAGGAATTGGTATTGCTGCAAATTCTGATAAGTCAGGTAATAATTTCCTTTCTAACAATACATTCAACCTTGGTATTTCTGGTTTGATTTTATTAAGTGAGCATCTTTCTATGTCCATGGGAATTCTAAGTACTTATAACCAATCTAAAATAGATCCATCCAATATACTTTGGGGCAATCAATTTAACGGTGAGTACCATAATCCAAATACTAATTCTGGAGAAACTTTTAACCCAGCACAATTTTCATATTTCAACTTTGCCTCAGGTATTGTTTTTACTTACGGTAAAAATGAAGGATACATGTCTTTGTATGATCAAACTCACCTTCAGGTTGGAGTTTCAGGCTATAACTTAAATACACCAAATATGTTCAATGGGTTTTTGGTGGATAGTCTATACAGCAGGTTTTGTTTGTTTGGAAAAGGGTTCATTGGTATACCTCATTCAAGAACTGGAATCGTAGGTTCTTTATTGGTTCAAAAACAAGGACCAAGTTTAGAAATAATGGCAGGAGGATTTTACAGAATACGAATTAAAGAAGCATCTAAAATAACAGGTTACAACAAAGAATCAGCCATTGCGCTTGGTGCTTATTGGAGATATGGAGATGCATTGTGTCCGGGTGTTTTGTTTGAAATCAAAGATTACGCTATTGGAATAACTTATGACTTAACAGCTTCAAAGTTGCTCCCTGCAACAAACACAATGGGTGCAGTTGAAATTACTTTTAGAATGCAAAGTAATAATCAATTTTTGTACAAGGGATACAATCCTAAGTAGCTCATATTGAAATTAACCTTAGTCAAATCCACTTTTATTCTACTTTTTCCTAATTTTAGTAAATGAGATTTGCTTTAAGGCTAACTGCTAGCTTATTATTTATTTCAATCACCAGCGTATTTATTTCTCAATCACCAGCTAATTTTTTTCAAGGACAACTTTATTTAAAGCTTTCAAATGTCAATCTATTATCTAAGTCTTCATGGGTTAAAATTGATGGTAATCCCAAAGATGTTGAGGTTAATAATTTCCCTTTTGCTAGTTTTTTCGATACTATTAAAATCAATAATATTGAACAACCTTTTGGGTTAGATAAGTCAGCAATTGATCTTTATAATACATTTTTATTTGATTTAGATGTTTCAAATGCGCAACTAGAAACTATTATTGAAGTTTTAAATGAACTTCCTCAAATTGAATATGCAGAACCTGTATACATTGATTTAGAAGATTTCATCCCTAATGACCCAAGCTATAGTAGTTGTTGGCATTTGGACAAAATTCAAGCGCATTTAGCTTGGGATATTAACACAGGAAGTAGTGATATTGTAGTTTCAATTGTTGACGATGCAATTACGATAAACCATCCTGACCTCCAAGATGTTATTTGGGTTAACCCAAATGAAATACCAAACAATGGAATAGACGATGATAACAATGGTTATATAGATGATATTAACGGTTGGGATACTTATACGAATGATAATGATCCAAGTCCTCACGATAACACCAATGCTTGGGCACATGGAACTCACTGTGCAGGCATAGCAGGAGCAACAACAGATAATGGTGTTGGTATTGCATCAGTTGGATACGGAATTTCTTTAATGGCTGTAAAAACAGGAGATGATAATGGCTTAGTTAATCAAACATGGGATGGTGTTTATTATTCTATTGTTTCTGGTGCTGATGTAATCAGCTGTTCATGGTCAAGTGGAGCATTTTCTCAAACAAATTTTAACATCATTCAATTTGGTATTAACAATGGCTCAATTATAGTTGCAGCTTCTGGGAACAACAATGCAAACTTATCCATAAGTCCAAAATATCCTGCTTGTTATGATGGTGTTATTTGTGTTGCCAATACAAACTCTTCTGACTCAAAAGCATCTTCTTCAAACTATGGAGATAGAATAGATATTTCAGCTCCCGGAAGTTCTATATTAAGTACTATTCCTTACAATGGATATAGTTCAAAAACAGGGACTTCTATGTCTGCTCCAATGGTAGCGGGGCTTTTAGGCTTAATGAAATCACACGCTCCTTTGGCAAGTAATGAGCAACTAATAAGTTGTTTGAAAAACTCTGCAGATGACATAGACATAATAAACCCAAATTACTCAGGATTATTAGGAGCAGGTAGAATCAACGCATTTAAGGCATTGCAATGCTTATCTCCCCCAGTAGCTGATTTTGATGTGTTGTCAGCAGAAAACTGTAATGGAAAAGTATATTTCCACGATAAATCATCTAATTATCCAACAAAATGGCAATGGGATTTTGATGGAGATGGTATTGTAGATGATTCAATACAACAAGGTGAAATTCTCTTCAATCAATCAGGCTTTTACAATACAACTTTATTGGTTAATAATGATTTTGGTTCGGATTCAAAAACAATTACAAATTCATATAGTATACAACTTACATCACCGCCAAATTTTGAAGACATATACATATGTGAAGGTGATTCAGCGATACTGCAATCTGATAATGAGTCTAACTTAAAATGGTATTCTAGAGAAGGTGAGGTGGAAAGCTTTCATGAAGGATCAAGTTTTCAATTTGGCCCAATCAATAAAGATACTTCTGTATATGTGACTTATTTTGAAGATACGTCTTGTTTACAATTAGGCCCAAGAAGTTTTCTAAGCAATGGGTTCAATTCAAATACTTATTCATTTTTAGTATTTGATGTATACAAAAAGCTAATTGTAAAATCAGTTGATATAAAAGCAGAAGGAATTGAAGATAGAGAAATCGTGATTCTAGATAGTAGTGATAATATTATTTTTCAAAAAACATTTTCATTTACAACAGATGGTGTTTTTACTTTAAATTTAAATGCCTCTTTATACCCTGGGGATAATTATAAAATTGGTCTTGCCACAGGCTCTGATGTAAATCTATTTAGAACAAGTTCAAACATTAATTTTCCCTATTTAATTGATGATGTATTAAGTATTAATAATTCCATGCCATCTTCTACTACAGCATCCACTTTACAATATTATTATTTTTTTAATTGGAAAGTTTGTGATGAGGTTTGCGAAAGTTTAAGAGAAAAAGTTGAAATTAAATTAGATGATTGTATTGGAGTAAATTCCATAGACGATGTAGTATTATTTCCAAACCCAAACAATGGGTATTTTTCATTAAGAGTTCCTAAAAAATCAGAAGGGATGTGGCTTGTTCAAAATCAATTAGGGCAGATTGTTAAAGAACAAAATTTCACTACTCAAGCAGAGACGGTTTCAGTTAATTTACAAGGGTTAGGTCAAGGGTTATATTATATATCTCTTGAACTAAATGGACAATTTATCACTAAACCATTTTCTGTGATTGGAAATTGATTTATTCAACCATTAATCCGTGAATTATTTTACGTTGATTTTTAGCTTTTTTACTGTCTTCGTTTTCCTTTGTAACGGTAATTTTATCCAAACTTGGTTCAGGCATAAAACTGCATAAATCGCGCGCCAAAATTGAGAAGTAATTACGAATTACCTTATCTATATCATTTATATAATGTGGCATTTGTATAGATGAAGCACCAGCCTCCATTTCTTTTCCTTTTTGGTTGAAAACAGTGTAATGAACTTTAATTTTTCTAAAGTATTGTCCAGTATTTTCAAGGCTTGAAACAGGTTTTCCAATATTTAATTCATTTATGAAAATATATAAATCACTTCGATACTTTTTGTTTAGAACATCTAAAAGAGTAGTATTATGTATACTCGTATTCATAAACCGCTCGGCATAGTGATTAGTTGTATAAACTTCACCATTATATATTTTGCCCCCTTCATATTCTTTTTTTTCTTTGGGGACTGAAGATTTAGAACTTTTATTAATTAGTGATGTTATTTTTGATTTAACTTGATCGCTTAAGTTCTCTGGTTCATCAACTTCATCTGCTTCATCAGGTACAAGAGTGTATTTGTATCCAATACTGTTGTATACATAGTTTAAATCGCTAATCAATGAATCATCATGGTGTATCATTGATACTGCAGGAATTTTTTTATTTATAGCTAATAGTATTTGGTTCGAAATCCCAAATCTAAGCTTCTCTCTAATTTCAAAATAATCCATCCCTGTGTTCTTGGCTATTTCAGCGTCTAAACTTGAAACATACATTTTACTTTCAAATGGAACGATCAATACCTTGTGGTTCTTATCTTGTGTGTATATTTCAAAAGGGTTAACCTCACTTTCTTGAGAAAAGATAGAAGCACTATAAATAATAAAAAAAAGAAATGTTAGATAATAACGAGTCATATATAAGGTATAATGACTAAAAGTACAATTACAAACCAGTTGTTTTAATTGGACACTTTACAATTATTCAAACTAAGATGTTTAAAAGTGTTGATTTAGCTTCCGCTGATCCATCTGAAAATATCCATTCCGTTGGCATACACTAGTAAACTAAGTAATATTACCATGCCAACAACTTGCGCTTTGGTTAAAAACTTATCGCTTGGTGGTTTCCCTGAAATTATTTCATAAATAAGGAACATAACATGCCCTCCATCTAGAGCTGGTATCGGTAATATATTCATAAAAGCTAAAATTATAGACAATAATGCAGTCATTCCCCAAAACCTTTTCCAATCCCAAACTTTTCCATAAAGACTTCCTATTGTTCCAAAACCACCTATTTGTTTAGCCCCTTCTTTGCTGAATATTAACCCTATTGATTTGACATAATTAGTAAGGGTATTCGTTCCTTCAACAATACCTGCAGGTATAGATTCCATGAATCCATAATCTTTGTGTGTAAATTCTAAAAGTTCAGATGGATTTTTTGCGACATAACCGATTATTCCTTCCTCACTAACTGCTACATCAAGATTATTAATAGAGGCGTTTCTAAAAAATTTAATATTTATAGTATCCGATTTGTGATTTTGTATTTCTTTTTTGAAGTCAACATAGAATGGAGTTTCAACATCATTAATTCCAACAATGCTATCTCCTTTTAATAATCCAGCATTTTCGGCAAATTTGCCAGGTTCAATTTGTGCAATTATATTTGGTGTTCTCCATTCTGAAAAAACACCTTTCACTTTTAAACGAAGCATGTCTTGAACAATTGATTCTGGAAGGTCTATTGTGGTATTGTTCCCATTTCTCAATACGGTTACTTTTCTTCCACCATCAATTATTATTTTTTTGGATGCATCACCAAATTCCTCAATTTTTTTTCCATCAATATCGACAATCAAATCACCTTCTTGAAAGCCATATTCTTCAAAAATTTCATGGCTAAGATGAGCACCGTATTTAACATTTTCATTTGAAAGGTAATCGGCACCCCAGACAAATAACATCATTATATATATAATATATCCTAATAGTAAATTGACGGTAACTCCTCCTGTCATTATAATTAAACGCTGCCAAGCTGGTTTAGAACGAAACTCCCAAGGTTTTGCAGGTTCTTTCATTTGTTCTTTATCCATGCTCTCATCAATCATCCCAGAAATTTTAACATATCCACCAAGTGGAATCCAGCCAATACCATATTCTGTTTCACCCTTTTTAAATTTAAAAAGAGAAAACCCTGCATCGAAAAATAGATAGAATTTTTCTACCCTTGTTTTAAACCATTTTGCAGGCAACATGTGCCCCATTTCATGTAAAACAATTAGGATGGAAAGACTTAGTACGAATTGAGCGGCTTGAGTTAAAATTTCCATAAAAATTTTTATAAGCCGCAAATATAGATGAATATCTGAAACAAAGATGTTATGATATGTTAATCGTGCATAAAAAAAGGCCTCGAATGAGGCCTTTTACAATTAAAATGAAACTTAGTTTATTCAATAACAATCTTTTGTACAATTGAATTGCCTTTACATATTATTTCAACTAAATATATACCTGTTGGCATATTTACATTTTCAATATTGAAAATGGATGCATTTGGATTGAAAGCTTTTGTTAGCTGACCCACTGCATTATGAAACTTGATAGATTCAATATTACCTGAATTTGAACTAAAAACTAAATTTCCACTTGAAGGATTAGGAAATACAGATACATCAGAAATAGTATTTGCTTCAATGATTTCAGTTGTGTTTCCTGGTAACATAGTTGCATTAACTATTCTTGGACAAAAATAACTTAAAGTAGAATCTATATATGCTAAAGCTTTTCCGTAACTCATATCTGGATTAGTTTGTAATCCACTAGCATGAGCTGCTTGACCTTCAGCAGCAGTTAAACCTACAGCAGGAGCAACTTGGGTTACAAGAAATGTTGAATCCCAATAATCCCAAGGAGAACCTTCTCCAGGATTACCTGTTATAAAAGGAAATACATTATTAACAGTCTCTGTAATTGCAGTGCCGCCCCAATCTGTAGCATTTGCAGCAACCAATGCGTTTGAAGCTGATTTTGCAGCTAAAGTATAAGCATCATAATGTTCTAAAATTGGATCATTATTTCCTAGCATATTGGCTTTTTTTACTACATCGTGTGCGCCACTAATATCGGTTGTAACATTTACACCGCCAGCAGAAACATTTCCTGTTGTGTAAATAGCTACAGCATCAAGTGGCCCATGAACAGCCGCTATAGGAACATCACCAGCTTCTAGCCAGCTTAAATCTCCAAGACCTCCACCCATGCTACATACCATATGTACATCATTTGAATATCCAGGGCTATTAGGCATATTTAAAGATGGGCTTCCTCCAACACCGTTCCAATCACCTAATACAGCAGTATCAATTAAGGGAACACCACTACCGTCAAGAAATTTTGGCAACTGAATTTCAGCTAATTTATCAACTGTAGCATATCCTAAAGCTACCCATCCCCCAGATCCTTGACCAGATAGTATGATTCTTGAAGTATCAATACCGTATGAATTTGAATTAGTTTCAAAATCCTTTCTAAAAAAACGAACAGCAGCTTTAGTATCTTGAATTGCTCTGTAAACGGCCTTCATTAAGTCAGCTGCTCTTTCTGGTTCAGTAGGCATGTTAGGGTTCCATCCTAATCTGTATTCAAGATTAGCCACAACATAACCTCTTTTTGCATAGCCTTTACAAAAAGCATCTGTTGCAAAATCTTGACGCAAACCTGTTGGGTTGCCATTATGAACTACTGGTGCAAAAGTTCCTGTGTGTAAATGAATAATAAGTGGACGACTAGTTTCAGTATCCCCTGTTGGTTCATAGAGGTCAAAAGCTAGAGCAGGAATTGGAGTACCTGCCATTCCTGTTGGAATAGGAGTTCCCGCTAAAACAGAAAAATTTTGTGCATAGACAATATCTGTTGTTACATCAACAGAACTGAAGACTTCGTCAACGTACCTTGTTTGGGAAAAACCACTCGTTAAAACAGCAAACCCTAAAATAAAACTTGTAATATTTTTTTTCATATGAATTTATTTAGTTGAACAATATATAGACTACAATTTACACAAATATTCAGACAATTGGTAATAGGTTCTATTTATCTTTCCAATCGAACAATACAGAAAGGTATATCATTCGACCAACATATGGCCCTCCAAATACTTGTAAAACTTTGTTATTTAAGACATTAGAAGAGCCAAACTTTGCAGATAAGTTGTTTTTGGGAAAGGCTTTTGTAATTTGAAAATCTAACAATCCATACGTAGGAACATTTCCTGTAAATTGAGGAGATCCTTCAAATACAAATCCTTCTATCCATTTAAAATTAATATTAAATCCAATTTGATTAAGATTGAGTGCATCAATACTAATTTCTCTTCCTGTTAAGCCAAGATTGAATTTATGTTCAGGCGTGTTGTATGAAGGAATAATTGGGTCATCTGCAAGTTTGTTTAATTTATTCCAAGAGTAGTTGCCATTTATCATATAATTCTCATTGAAATAATAGTTACAACCTAAAGAAAAACCTTGTGTTGTTATTTGTTCTTCTGAATTAACAGCTATTCTGTATGCGTTTCTAACAAAAGCTTCACCAGTTAATGAGGTAATAAAAATATCTAGACCGTTTAAATAACCTATAAAATCTTTATACCAATTGTAATAATACCCAGCATCTACATAAAACTTTCCTCCAAATGTCCCTCTGTATCCTAGTTCAACAGATTTAACTCTTTCGGGTCTAATAGGGTCAACATTGAAATAAACTAGGGAATCAGGATTGTAATTGCTAAAATAATAGGAGCGCAAAGACTCAACGGTTACAAGAGAGTCGTAACCTTCAATATTACCAACTAATTTAGCCCGACCAACATTATAATACATGTATTGGTTCAAAAGCGTTGGGTTTCTAATGGCTGAAGTAAAAGTTCCTCTTACATTGTGATTTTCACTGAGATTATAAATTAATGATGCTGCAGGGGATGGAAGTAAGTTGAAATTTTGATTTTTATCTAATCGCAGTGATGACTTTATAATAAGTTGATCACTTAAAATCTTTTTTTCAAATCCTACATATCCACCAATTTCTTTATTGATTATAGTTACATTCCCTGTGTCACTAAAAAGGGACCCCTCAGATCTGGGAGTGTAAATTCTGGAATTAACCCCTAAAGTAAGTTTAGCAAAATCAGTATCCCATATTTTTTCGCCATGAATATGATATAGAGCTGACTTATCTACAATTTTAGAGCCCCCATCTAACACAGATGCAGTTGAGGTAATAATGTTCATCATGGAATCAAATCTAGCTGTTCCGGGCTCATAAAAATCTACAGATCCATGAGGAGCATATGCACTATTTGCAAAATTTTCAGCCTGACTATGCCAACTTAACAGAGA
>JBELEU010000020.1:10498-19926 GCA_042093455.1 Crocinitomicaceae bacterium
GCTCTTAAAAAGAAGTTATTTTCTTTTTTTATTTCTATTTTATTTTGAAAAAACAGGATATCCTTAAGGCTGAATCTGTTGTCACCTTGATAAACTGTAGTCCCTGTTCCAAAGTTAGATGAAGTATTAATTTCAATATCCTTATTAATCATGTAATGAAATCCTAACGCTGCTTTAAAGTTTTCGGTATCGTAATCTACTATATCTTGTTCCCAATAACCTGTTCTATGATACCTCCCTAATCCTGGATATTGAGAAATAAGAGCTACATCTGGCACCCCATTTAACCCATATATTGCATTGTTAATATAGGGGCTTAAGTTTTCATCTCCATATCTGTTAACAGCATCATAGCCTCCTAAATTGGATTCGTCAGTATCTAATCCTTCGACTGTTTTAGTGTTGTTTGCTACCCAGTCGTCAGCACTCATGTAATACAAATTTACTTTATAAGCAAACTTATCTTCCCCATCTTTATTTTGAAAAACTTGAGCATATCTTACAGCATATTCATTTAAATTCCTTTCACCAAGTTTAACACTTGACGAAAACCCAGGGAAAAGAAAAGGGCTTTTGGTGTGCATGCTAATTACTCCGTTAAATGCATTTGGTCCAAAAAATGCAGAACTTGCACCAGAAACAATTTCAACTTTCATTAAGTCTAATTCAGATGCACCTAAAAAGTTCCCCAAAGCAAAGTTTAACCCTGGAGATGCATTGTCAACACCATCAATAATCTGAAGAGACCTTACAGGGGATGTGCTGTTAAATCCTCTTGTATTAATAACTTTAAACCCTAAACTTGCTGAAGTAAGATCAACGCCTTTCATATGGCTTAACCCTTCGTAAAAGTTAGTGGCCGAAGTTTCTTTTATTCCATTGATACTCATTGATTCAATACTTAAGGGAGACTCTTTTAGTTTCTCACTTATTCCACCAATAACTTCTACAGCCTCTAACTGCATGTCGTCACTTTTTAACCTGATTTTTAGATTTTTCTCATCTTTAACTAATATTTCAATGGTTTGATAACCCACATAGGAAACCTCAATATTAAATGGTAATTCGGTATTTGTGGAGATTGTAAATGCTCCGTTAAAATCAGTAACGCAACCATATTTAGTACCAATAATTTTTAAAGTTGCACCTATTAGTTCTTCTCCATTAGAGTTGTCAGTTATTGACCCGTTTATACTTACTTGTGCTTTAAGACTTGAAAAGCAAAAAAGAATTAAGGTTAATAAGATGGTCTTTTTGGTAAAAAAGTTAAAAGAACTATGAAAATAATTTATGACCATAAATCTAAAATATCAATTTTTCATGAATCTAATACCAATGAAAACAATTCATTTGTGTATGCTTGAGTTGGATGAGTAAATATTTCTTCAGAAGCACCAATTTCTACAATTTCTCCAGATTTTATAACCATAACCCTGTCACTCATAAATCTTATTACTGATAAATCGTGTGAAATGAATATGTAAGTTAACTTATTTTCTTTTTTTATTTTATTGAGTAGGTTCAATACATCCGCTTGAATAGAAACATCTAATGCTGAAACAGACTCGTCAAAAACAATAATTTTCGGGTTAACAGCTAATGCCCTGGCAATGCAAACCCGTTGTCTTTGCCCACCCGAAAGTTGATTTGGAAATTTATCAAGCACAGTTGTTCGCAAACCAACTTGTTGAATTAGGGATAGAATTTTTTGTTTTTGATCCCAGCTGCTTAAATCATCATGAACTTTTAAAGGCTCCAATAGCGCAGAAAAAATTTTCTGTTTGGGGTTTAATGAACTGTAAGGGTCTTGAAATACAATTTGAATATCTTTTCTTATTCGTTTTAGTTCTTTGGGCTTAAGTTTGAAAATATCTTTGCCTTTGTATTTTATTGATCCACTAGTGAGGGATATTAATTTTAAAATTAATTTACCGATGGTTGTTTTTCCGCTTCCTGATTCTCCTATTATTCCTAAAGTTTCATTAGGAAAAACATCAAAACTTACATTTTTCAATGCTGAAAAAATTTGTTTCTGTTCTTTGCCTTTGTATGTCTTAGAGATTTTATTAATCTGCAGGATAGGGTTCTTAGTAATTAAATTGTTAGATATTTTAATCGCTTCTTCATAGGGCAAGATTAATTTTTTTGATATTTCATCTACTGATAAATCAATGTCACCCAAATAACCTTCATCATCAATCCCCATGAAATGTTTTCTAGTAGGCAACTCTTTTAATTTAAAGCCAATTGGAGGTTTACTGGCGATCAAATCTCTAGTGTATGGATGTTTAGGATTTTTAAAGATAGTATAAGTTATCCCTTTTTCTACAATAGCTCCATTCTGCATAACATATACTTTATCCGTAAATTTTGACATTAGTTCCAAATCATGAGAAACAAATAGAATTGAAAGATCTTCTTCTTTTTGCAAAACCTTCAAGTCCTGAATTATAGCGCTTTGTGTAAATGAATCAAGCGCGGTAGTGGGCTCATCTGCTAATAGCAGTTCAGGCTTTTTTGAAAGAGCCATAGCAATCAATACTCGCTGTTTTTGCCCCCCAGAAACTTCATGAGGGTAACTATTGTATATTTTTCTAGGGTTTTTAATTTTTAATTTTTCAAACCAAAAAAGTGTTTCATTTTTCGCCTCTTTATGAATGTTGGTTTTCAAATAAGGAATTTTTAAAATTGAAAATGAAATGGTTTTAATAAACCTTATTAACTTATTTAGGTATTGAATAATTCGGAAAAAGGTAACGTTCTTTTGGGTTTCAATTTTTTGATTTATAATTGATTCTAGTACTTGTTCTCCACAACTAATAATTGGGTTCAAAGCCGACATTGGCTCCTGAAATATCACACCAATTTTATCTCTTCTTATTTTTTGGATGAGCTTTTTTTCAGCAACTAATAAATTAATACTTGATGAATTAGTCCTGAAATTTATTTCACCATCATTAATAAAATTATTGCTATTGTTAATTAAGTCTAATATTGTAAGTATTGAAACTGATTTACCAGCGCCAGATTCACCAACTAAGCCTATAATTTCTCCTTTAGACACTTTAAGAGATAGGTTTTTTACAATCGGATTCGCTTGGTCTTTATGTTGAATCTTGAGATTTTTTATTTCGAGTATATTTTCACTCAAGATTTTAGAAGTTTAAATTGATATACATTTTTCATAAACTTACAGAAAACAATTACATTTGAAAAAAAAACAATGTTAAAATCAATTATTGAAAAAGCTTTAAACAAGCAGATAGAGTTAGAAGCATCGTCTTCTCAGTTTTATTTATCAATGGCTTCTTGGACTGAAGCTCAAGGTTTAAACGGTACTTCATCTTTTTTATATCAGCACAGCGATGAGGAAAGAATGCACATGCTTAAATTGGTTAAATTTATTAACGAACGAGGTGGTACTGCTGTAATTCCAGCCCTAATTAAACCTCCAACAACTTTTAATTCTATAACTCATGTTTTTGAATGTTTGTTAGAACATGAAATCAATGTTACAGAAAGTATAAATAATATTGTTGGTCTTTGCTTAGAGCAAAAAGACTTTACAACTCATAACTTTATGCAATGGTATGTTGCGGAGCAGTTAGAAGAGGAAGCGCTAGCTAGAACAACAATTGATAAATTAAATATGATTGGTGAGGATAAGGGAGGATTATACCTGTTTGATAGAGATTTAACAGTGGTTTCTTCGACTGTTGAATTGTAATTTATGAACTTTTTTAAAATCAAATACATTTTTAATGTTTTGATGGTTGTGTTATTAATTTTGTTTGGTCACACATCTATTCAAGGTCAGTATAGAGATCCCTTTAGCTCGAAAAAAAAATCATTCAGAGTTAAAAAAAACAATAAAAAAGGGTTGTTTTCTTTGGGTAATAAAACCAATAATTATGCTATTAGGCAAAAAAACCCCTTTGATGCTTTAAAATTCCCAAAGGGTACAGTAGGAATGGGCAGCGACCCTTTTATTTCCGGAAATAAATCTAGCTACAGACCAACAGGTGTCGATAAAGATTCTTTTAGCTACTCTCAAAGGAAAAGAGCCATTAGAGATAAGTACGATAAAACAAAAGTTAAGAAGGCTGCTCAAAAAAGTAGGGAGAATCATTTTAAACTACAATATAAATATGGCTGATTAGGCACGGTTATTGTAATTTGTTTATTAGTTTCGTAACTATTCGTATTGATTTAAAGTAAAATTGAAAAGTAAATTTTTTATATCACTGATTTTTACAGTTTTCTTCACATTTTCCGGCTTGGGACAAATGAGTGATGGCTCTGCTGCTAAGATCAAGCTAAAAGGAATTTACATGTATCAATTTGCTAGAAATGTACTATGGCCAGATGAATTTTCAAAAGGTGATTTTGTGATTGGTGTTTATGGGGACGAAAGTGTTTATCAGCAGTTTAATAAATCATACACTAACAAAATAATAGGTAGTCAAACCATTAAAGTTAAATATTGTTCAAGTCTTGCCGAGCTTAAAAGCTGTCATATTTTATTTATAAGTTCATCAAAAAATGGAGCTATAAATCAGATAAATAAAAATGTTGATAAACAGACTTTATTGGTTTCTGAAAGCACAAATTTGGCTTCATCAGGTGCAATCATTAACTTTATATTTAAAGACAGTAAATTAAAGTTTGAATTAAATAAGACAAAAGCAGAAAAAAAAGATTTAAAAGTGGGTCAAAACTTAACTAAATTGGCTTATAATATTATATGAAAAGATTACTTAAAATAGGGCTTTTAACATTTATGTGCTCGCTGTTATTTAGCGCACATGGACAATTTGAAAATTGTCCTGAAAAGGTATTATTGATTAAGTATTACAAAGAAAAAAATTACAATAAAGCGAAGTTAATGTTAGACAGTGTTTTGTCGGCTTGTCCCAATCAAAAAGACAACCCCTATTATTGGCACTTAAGTGGCTTTATCCATTTTGATATCTTTAAATATGTTGACAACAGGTCTCCAATTTCTAAAGCAAGAAGTACAGCTATCGAGTCATTCAAAAAATCATTAGAACTTGATAAAAAAGAGGAATACATTGACAACAATACTTCAGTTCTTGATTATCTTTCTAATAGCTACTACAATGATGCGGTATTGTATGTCGATACTGTTCATTTTGAAGAAGCAGATGATTTTTTCAATAAGTATAAATCTTTAAAGAAAATTATACATCCAGATTATAATTTTGATAAAAAAGACATTGATTTCAATAATGCCATGGCTTCAATCTATAGAATGAAGTATAGCAATGACAAAAACCAGAGATCACAATACCTAGATAAAGCGATTGTATGTTATGAGAAAACACTTGCGATCGATTCTGTCAATTATAGCGCCAATTATAATTCTGGGATCATTTATCATAATCTGGGTGTTGACTTAATCCTAGATGAGCTTGCTGATGACGCTGAACTTGAAAAAGTTATTATGATGGAGGAGCAGGCTATTCAGTATTTTTCTAGGTCTTTACCTTTCCTAAAAAGAGCTTATGAATCTAAACCAAATGACAAATCTATAATTCAGGGAATAGTTGCTGTATACTATAGTTTAAACGAAATGGAAAACTATGTTAAATACGCCAATATTCTTAAGAAATTAAACACTGAAACACAACTCAAAAAAACCAATTAAACTTGAGATTTACTGTTGGAAAAAAAATAGGTTTTGGTTTTGGTATAGTAGTTTTGTTACTTCTTGTTGTTTTTAGTATTACTTATTCTGTTGTTTCTAATGCTAAACAAACGTTAGAAAAAAGTATTGAATCTAACGACAAGTTTTTAACTGTAGATCAGCCTTCTCTTTTTGAAATTAATCATTTAAAGGATAACCTTTCAGAAACGCATAATTACATGCAAAAGTGGTGTAATGATCAATCGAGATCTGATGAGCAATATAAGTTAAAGGCAATTATTTTGTTAGATAAATCACTGAAAAATGATTTGCTGACATTGGATACTCTTTCAAAAAAATGGTCTTCAACTCAAATTGGAAAAACCACCTATGATCTTATTACTAAAAGTATTTTTGAATTGATTGACATGTACAATTTTTCAATCCGTGAACAACTGGTTGACTTTGAAAGCTACGATGACCCAACAGCGACCTTTATATCTAAGTCTGCACTTGAGCTAGAAATTACTCCACTTCTTCAAGATGTTTCAAGTCAAATTGATGATTTAATTGAAATTAGGTCAAATATTGCAAAAAATCAACAAGAAGATAGCAATCAGTCTTTTGAACAAACAAACGATAAGTTTTCTAGTCTTTCAAGAGCCATTTTCTTTGTTGGAATAATCCTTTTAATAGGTACTTTTATTATCGCTTTTTTCACCACTTTAAGCATAACAAAACCAGTTCAGAGACTGAAAAGAATTCTAATTAATTTAGGTAGTGGTGTTTTCCCATCTCATGAAATTAGGCCAAGTAATGACGAAATAGGAGAAATGTCTGTGGCTATGAATACGCTTGTCAAAGGCCTAAAAGAAACAACTCAATTTGCCCATGAAGTAGGACAAAGTAATTTTAAGTATCCTTACCAGCCTTTAAGTGATGACGATGTTTTAGGTCATGCATTGTTAAAGATGAAAGACGAGTTAGCTGAAACAGAACGAATTCTTGAACAAAAAGTAAAGGAGAGAACAGAAGAAGTTGTCAGACAAAAAGATGAAATAGATATTCAGAAATCAAAACTTGAGGAGCTTTACAATGACGTAACAGACAGTATTAGATATGCAAAAAGATTGCAAGATTCTATTCTTCCTCCAGAAAGATACATTAAGAAGTTATTTCCTTCTTCATTCGTTTTATTTAAACCAAAAGATATCGTTTCAGGTGACTTTTATTGGGTTCATGATATTAAAGATGAGATGCTTTTTGCTTCAGTAGATTGTACAGGGCATGGAGTTCCAGGGGCTTTCATGAGCTTGGTTGGTGCAAATGGCTTGAAATCTGCAGTTAGTGAACATAGTATATCTCAAACAGGACAAATCTTAGATGACTTGAATAAATATGCTAGTGACTCACTTAATAAATCAGGAGATGAAAATGCAGTAAGAGACGGAATGGATATATCTATCTGCTCATTGAATAGAAAAACCAATAAAATTCAATTTTCTGGTGCATACAATCCACTTTACTTAATTAGAGACAATGAACTTCAAATTTTTAAGACAGATAAATTTGCTATTGGATCGTTTGAGCCCGGAACTAAAAATTACCAAACATTTACGTTAGATGTTAAAAAAGGGGACATAATATATCTTTTTTCTGATGGATATGCGGACCAATTTGGAGGTTTAAAAGGTAAAAAGTTCATGTATAAGCAATTTAAGGAAACTCTACTAACAATCAGTCACGAACCTATGGAGACTCAAAAAACTCTCCTAGATCAAAAAATAGAAGCATGGAGAGGGTCACATGATCAAATTGATGATATCTTAGTGATGGGCGTTGAAGTTTAATACTTAAATTATTTCCTATCGAAACCTTAAAGAAAATATTTTGTTGTTCGTTTTTACTTGTTACGCTAGTAATAAACTCTCAAAATCCAAATGTTAGGTTTAAGAAACTTACAATTAAAGAAGGTTTAAGTCAGAGCACAATTAATTCTGTTACTCAAGATCAATTTGGGTTCATGTGGTTTGGAACTCAAGATGGATTAAACAGATACGATGGGGCTGAAGTAGTTCACTTTAAACATCAAATCAAGAAGAAAAAAACGCTTTCAAACTCATATATTCTATCTGCGTATGAAGACTCAAAAGGCATACTTTGGGTAGGAACTCAAAATGGGGGAGTAAACTTTAAGCTACCCCTTACAGATCAATTCCAAAGAACAGAAAATCAATTATTGAATGAAGACTTAAGGGTGAAAAAAATCATTGAAGATGAAAAAGGTTTCTTGTGGTTTGCATCAGAAGAGAAAGGTTTAATTCGGTACAGATATAAAGATGATTCGTTAGCTCACTTTACTAAAATAAATGGTTTATCATCTAATAGAATTACAGATTTAGTGATACAAAAAGATTCAGTATTAATAATAGGAACCGCAGATGCTGGGATAAATACAATAAAGATTAATAATTTGAATATTCAAATTCCAGCTTATAACAACTACTTATTAAACAAATCTATTAATGATATATTTCTTTATCAAGATTCTCTTTTATACATAGCCTCTAATAAAGGGGTTAATGTGGTAAGTAAATCGCATGTAATTAACCTAAGTAATGACATTGAAAACAAAGTAGTTTCAGCTGTTTTTTGTGAATCTATTGATAAAATATGGGTAGGAACAAAAGGAGATGGACTTTATTCTCTTACTAAAACAAAAGGTGATTTTCTATTTAGAAATTACAAAAATAGTGCATATGATTTAAGTTCAATTTCAAGTAATATAATAAATCAAATATTCAAAGATTTTTCTGGCAATATTTGGATTGGTACTCAATATGGGGTTTCTTATTTTGATCCATTAAAACAAAACTTCTCATTAGTTTCAAATAGTTTGGATGGTAAAACAGAAATGTCAGATAATAATATCTGGACTATTTATGAGCAATCTCCACAACAAACATGGGTGGGGACAAGAAGTGGTGTTTCAAGAATTGATTTTTCTACCAATCTAATATCAAATTATTCTTTCAAATCAGAAAATATTCTAAAAGAAGGTAGTAATGATGTGTGGGATCTAATAATGGATGATCAAAATCGAATATGGGCAGCAACAAACTCAGGAATTTATCAATTGATAGTTGATGAAGAATATAAGTCAGGAAGATTTGAAAAATTAAACCCTAATGTTAAAGAATTTAATCAGCCTGTATATGATTTAAATATTGATTCAAAAATGAATTTATGGGCAGCCTTTAAGGAGGGCGTTGGTAGAATCAATTTATCAGATTTTTCTTATCAATTAATTAAACACGATGTAAATAATTCATTTTCAATTCCAGATGCTGATTGCAGAAGAATCTTTATTTCTTCAGAAGGAAAATATTGGCTAGGGTTTGATGGGGGAGGTTTATGTGAACTGAACTTAATTGAAACGGAAAATAATTTCAATTATAAGGCCAAAACGTTTACATACAATCCAGATACTAATTCTACAATTAGTAACAATACGGTTCTAACCATAAGTGAAGATGACGACAATAATTTATGGTTAGGAACCATGGGAGGAGGGCTAAATAAATTTAACCCTTCGACAAAAGAGTTTAAATTTTATACTGAAGAAGATGGGTTGTCAAATAATACAATTTATGGGATTGTGATTGACAATCAAGGTAAAATATGGATGAGTACAAATGTTGGTATATCTCGATTCGACCCAATCACTGAAATCTTTAAAAACTTCAATACGTTTTTCTTCTAATTCGCTAAGTACATCAAA
>JBELEU010000021.1:0-11158 GCA_042093455.1 Crocinitomicaceae bacterium
GGGGAGATATTGGGTTTGTTCACTTAGGGTTTGATGTGAGAAACATGGAAGCTTTAGGAGAAAAGTTAGCTGAGGTTGGTCATGGTTTCACCTGCGATACAAAAGATGTTTTAAGCATGGGAGAAAGTACTAGAGTTCATTGTACTTATTGCGAAGATCCTGACGGTACATTAATAGAAATGATAGAAGTCTATAAAATTCCAATCATTGAAAAACTAGGCTTTTATTTAAATGTTGAAAAAAGAAAACCATCGCAGCCACTTCCTGACTGGATGATTAAAGCATTAAGATTTACCAGAGTAAAGGATTAATTCCCTTTCTTTTTTCTTAGGATTTTGTAAAATAAACTTGGGAACAATCTGTGAATTAATACTCCATATTTTTCTGTTCCTCCACTAAGGATTTCATGTTTTTCTTTAGCAACTCCTTTTATAATGTCGTTAGCACATTTTTCTGCACTAATGCCTCCTTTTTGGTTGTTGTCTAATTGTCCATGTTTTTGACCGTCTCCTGAAAGTGAATTTTGTGAAATTTTTGTTAATACAAAGCCTGGAAAAACAAGACTTACTTTAATGTTGTTTTTTTCTTCTTCTAATCTTAATGATTCATAAAAACCAACAAGGGCAAACTTTGATGCTGAATAAGCCGAACGAAGAAAAAAACCAAATTTCCCGGATAAACTACTTATAGCAACAAAATGACCACTTTTTTGTTTTTGCATAACTGGTAAAACAGCTTTTGTCAATGCAACAGTTCCAAAATAATTTACTTCCATTAATTTTCGGTCTACTTCTAAAGTAGTTTTGGAAGCTTCTGAACGTTGGCTTATTCCTCCATTGTTAATTAAAATATCAATTCTTTTGAATCGGTTTAAAATTGTATTTACAATGCTTTCAAAATCATCTGTTTTAGAAAGATCTAAAACTTGACAAAACGTTTCTCCTGAGCATGAATTTGC
The DNA here is from genome assembly GCA_042093455.1 of Crocinitomicaceae bacterium. Taxonomy (GTDB): domain Bacteria; phylum Bacteroidota; class Bacteroidia; order Flavobacteriales_D; family Parvicellaceae. Next base: position 959 of record JBELEU010000021.1, read on the forward strand.
AACTCTATTTAGTTCTTCCTCTCTTCTTGCTGATAGAATAACTTTAGCACCTCTTTTGGAATAATTTATAGCTAAGGCTTCCCCAATTCCTGAAGAGGCTCCAGTTATCCAAACTACTTTATTAGCTACATTACTCATTAGTAAAGATTTTTTGCTTTATCAGCAGAAACGGTAATTCCTTTTATAAAAGCTGAGCTAAAACCGTTGTGTTCCATTTCATTTAATCCAGCTATTGTACATCCTTTTGGGGATGTTACTTTATCAATTTCATCTTCAGGATGTGTGTTGTTTTTAAGTAATAAAGAAGCAGCACCTTTGGCTGTTTGAGCAGCCATTTTTAATGCTTCAGGGGCATGAAAGTCTATTTCATTTCCACCTTGAGATGCGGCTCTTATGGCTCTCAAGAAAAAAGCTATTCCACATGCACACAGTGCTGTAGCTGAAGTCATTTTTTCTTCAATTATAACAGCAGTTTCACCAACATGATCAAACATGTCTTTTACAATTTCTAACTTATCTTTCCATTTGTTTTTTGTGGCAATACAAGTCATACTTTCTCTAATAGCTATGGCTGTATTTGGCATTGCTCTAACAATGGGAACTTCATTTATAAGTTGAGTAGAAATTTCATCAATTTCAACACCTGACACTAATGAAATGATAAGTTTATTTGGTTTTATAGTAGCTTTTAATTCTTCTAAAATTTCATTTATTTTTTGAGGAAGTACGGCAATAACAATAACATCTGCATCATGAATAGCATCAGTATTGTTGTTGAATACGTTATAACCTAAGGATTGTAAATCTTGAAGTTTTTTAATTCTTCTTCTTGATAAGTTGAATTGTTGGGGTTTATAAACACCTGACTCTACTAACCCCTTTGCAAGTGATATGCCTAGGTTTCCTGCACCAATGATTGCTATTTTATTTTGCATTTTGTTTGCTTTGTAAATGACAAAGAAACAAGTATTAATTTAATTTAATAGCATAAATAACTAAGATCTGGTAATTAATAACAACTATGAAAGTTTGTCAAAAATTGACTCATCAACAACATTTGGAATAGTAACCTTTAAATTTGGATTCCTATTCATCTCACGTTTAATAGCAAAAATAGCTTCTTCGTTTCTAGCCCAATTTCTTCTGCTAATTCCATTATTAACATCCCAAAACAACATGTCTCTTGCTCTTTCACCTGCTTCTTTACTACCGTCAAGAGTTAAACCGAAACCTCCGTTTATTACTTCTCCCCAACCAACTCCACCTCCATTGTGAATGCTAACCCAAGTTGCTCCTCTAAAAGAATCTCCAATGACATTTTGAATTGCCATGTCAGCGGTGAAGGATGAACCATCATAAATATTAGATGTTTCCCTGTAAGGAGAATCTGTGCCTGAGACATCATGATGATCTCTTCCTAAAATAATTGGACCAGTGATGTCTCCAGCTGCAATAGCGCTGTTAAAAGCTTCAGCAATTTTAATTCTACCCTCGCTATCAGCATAAAGAATTCTAGCTTGAGACCCAACTACTAGATTGTTTTCTTGAGCTCCTTTTATCCATTGGATGTTGTCTGCCATTTGTTGTGTGATTTCATCGGGAGAGCTGATCATCAATTCTTCAAGAACTTTACAAGCAATCAAGTCTGTTTTTTCTAAATCATTAGGATTTCCAGAGCCACAAACCCACCTGAAAGGGCCAAATCCATAGTCGAAACACATTGGGCCTAAAATATCTTGTACATAAGAGGGATATTTGAAATTAATTCCATCTTTATCCATTACATCAGCTCCAGACCTTGAAGCTTCCAGTAAAAAGGCATTTCCATAATCAAAAAAGTAGGTTCCTTTTGCTGTATGTTTGTTTATGTATTTAGCATGTTCAATTAGAGATGTTTTGACTTTATCTTTGAATATTTCCGGTTGATTAGCCATAAGTGTGTTAGATTCTTCAAATGACAATCCTTCTGGGTAATAGCCACCAGCCCATGGATTATGGAGTGATGTCTGATCAGAGCCTAAGTCAATGTAAATATTTTCTTCATCAAATTTTTTCCAAACGTCAATTATGTTACCGTCATATGCAATTGAAACAACTTCCCTCTCTTTAACTGCTTTTTTTACTCTGGAACATAATTCATCTAAATCTTTAATTACTTCGTCAACCCAACCTTGTTCGTGCCTTTTATATGTGGCAGCAGGGTTTATTTCAGCCGTTACAGAAACAACTCCAGCTATGTTTCCTGCTTTAGGTTGTGCCCCACTCATTCCCCCTAGGCCAGCGGTAACAAATAGTTTGCCTTTTGTTCCTTTATTATCAATTTTTCTACAAGCATTCAGCACAGTAATGGTTGTTCCGTGAACAATTCCTTGTGGACCAATATACATGTAAGAACCAGCTGTCATTTGGCCGTATTGAGTAACCCCTAATGCATTGAATTTTTCCCAATCATCTTGTTTTGAATAGTTTGGAATCATCATGCCATTGGTAACAACAACTCTTGGAGCGTTTTTATGAGAAGGGAATAATCCCATAGGGTGTCCACTATACATTGCAAGAGTTTGTTCGTCTGTCATTTCAGACAGATATTTCATTGTAAGTAAGTATTGGGCCCAGTTTTGAAAAACAGCACCGTTTCCACCATAGGTAATTAGTTCTTCTGGGTGTTGAGCAATTGCATGATCCAAGTTGTTTTGAATCATTAACATGATAGACTTTGCCTGTTCAGATTTTCCAGGGTATTCATTTATTGGTCTTGCAAAAATTTTATAATCTGGTCTGTATCTATACATGTAGATTCTTCCAAAATCGTTAAGTTCTGACGAGAATTCTTCAGCCAGTATTTCATGTTGCTTTTTTGGAAAATATCGAAGAGCATTTTTGATAGCTAAAACTTTCTCATTTTTGTTGAGAATTTTCTTTCTAACTGGAGCATGGCTGATTAACTGGTTTAATTCTTTTTTCTCGGGAATTTCATTTGGAATTCCTTGTTTAATTAAAGATTTAAAATCTTTCATTTTTTTCCTATTTGATCAGTTTTTATATCGTATCCATATGGACAATGTTTGCAGTTACTTTTACAACAATAACCTCTTTTAGTGTGGTATTTTTCAGTAAAAACTATATAGCCTTCATCTGAATGATAATAATCTTCAGTATTAAGGTTGTTTTTTTTAGAAGAACTAAAAATAAATGCACTCATAGGAACAAATTTAGGTGGATATTTTAAGTATTAATGCAAACAAAGACCAATCTTAAAAAAAAATCATGCAATTAGTGATAATGTTGAATAATAAATTTAGCTACATTTGACGCTTAATTTAAATTTTATTGTGTCAAATTAACATTATTTAAAATGTCAGATTTCAAAAACCAAATTGACGCTTTCCTTGAAAGTGTAAAAGCTAGAAATAACAATGAACCAGAATTTATGCAAGCTGTTGAAGAAGTTGCAGAAACAGTTATCCCTTTTATAGAGGATAATCCAAAATACAAGAAAGCTAAGATCCTTGAGAGAATTGTCGAGCCAGAAAGAGTGCTTCAATTTCGTGTGCCTTGGTTAGATGATAACGGAGATGTTCAAATTAATAGAGGATTTAGAGTTGAGTTTAATTCAGCAATTGGTCCATATAAAGGGGGTTTAAGATTTCATCCTTCTGTTAATTTATCAATTTTAAAATTTTTGGGTTTTGAACAAGTATTTAAAAATTCATTGACAACACTTCCGATGGGTGGTGGAAAAGGTGGTTCTGATTTTGATCCAAAAGGTAAATCCGACAATGAAGTGATGAAGTTTTGCCAGTCATTTATGACGGAGCTTTCAAGACATATTGGTCCTAATACAGATGTTCCTGCTGGAGATATTGGTGTAGGTGGAAGAGAGATAGGTTATATGTTTGGTCAATATAAAAGATTAAGAAATGAATTTACTGGGGTTTTAACTGGAAAGGGAATTAATTGGGGAGGTTCTCTAATTAGACCTGAAGCTACTGGCTATGGAACAGTTTATTTCGCTGCTGAAATGCTTAAAACAAAAGGGGATAGTTTCAAAGGTAAAACAGTTGCAATTTCAGGATCTGGTAATGTAGCTCAATTTGCTTGTCAAAAGGCAACAGAGTTGGGTGCAAAAGTGGTTACGCTTAGTGATTCTAAAGGATACATATATGATTCAAATGGTATTGATGCTGAAAAATTAGCATGGATCATGGACTTAAAAAACAATAGAAGAGGAAGAATAAAAGAATATGCTGATCAATTTGATGGTGTTACTTTCAATGAAGGCGCTAAACCATGGGATGTTGCAGTTGATGTTGCATTGCCTTGTGCTACTCAAAATGAGCTTGATGAAAATCATGCAAAATCACTGATTGATAGTGGTTGTGTTTGTGTTGCTGAGGGAGCAAATATGCCTTCAACTCCAGAAGCTATTTCAGTTTTTGCTTCAAGTAAAATATTGTTTGCACCTGGAAAAGCCTCAAATGCTGGAGGTGTAGCTACTTCTGGTTTAGAAATGTCTCAGAATTCGCTAAGGTATAATTGGACAGCTAAAGAGGTGGATCAAAAACTTCATGGTATTATGTTATCAATTCATGAACAATGTGTTTCATATGGAAAAGAAGCGGATGGTTACATTGATTATGTTAAGGGTGCTAACATTGCTGGATTTGTTAAAGTTGCTGACGCTATGATCGATCAAGGACTGGTTTAATTTATATAATTATGTACGGAAAAATTAAAAATTTTTTATCGGAAGAACTTCAAGGGGTTTCCGATGCTGGTTTGTTTAAAAAGGAACGTGTGATTACCACTCCTCAAGGCGCTGAAGTATCCGTTGGAAATGCTGAAGATGTAGTTATTATGTGTGCCAATAATTATTTAGGATTATCTTCAAACCCAGAGGTTATTGATGCTGCTAAAAAGTCTTTAGATACACATGGATTTGGTATGTCTTCTGTTAGATTCATTTGTGGAACTCAAGACATCCATAAGGAATTGGAAAACAAAATTGCAGCTTTTTATAAAACTGAAGATACAATTTTATATGCAGCAGCTTTCGATGCTAATGGAGGTTTGTTTGAGCCTTTATTTGGCCCAGAAGATGCCATTATTTCTGACGAATTAAATCATGCTTCTATCATTGATGGTGTAAGGTTGTGCAAAGCCAAAAGGTTTAGATATAAGCACAGTGATATGGCTGATTTAGAAGCTCAGTTAATAGATTCCCAATCACAAAGACATAGAATCATTGTTACAGATGGTGTATTCTCAATGGATGGTGACATTGCAAAAATGAATGAAATTTGTGATTTAGCTGATAAATATGATGCTATGGTTATGACAGATGAGTGTCATTCAGCTGGTTTTATTGGAAAAACAGGAAGAGGCGTCCCAGAGTATCATAATGTAATGGATAGGGTGGATATTATTACAGGAACTCTTGGTAAAGCACTTGGCGGTGCTATGGGAGGATATACTACCGGTAAAAAAGAAGTAATAGAAATGTTAAGACAACGTTCTAGACCTTATTTATTTTCTAACTCTTTAGCTCCTTCAATTGTTGGTGCTGCCAATAAAGTTTTTGATATACTTACTGCAAGCACTGATTTGAGAGATAAGTTAGAAGAGAATACACAGTATTTCAAGTCAAAAATTATAGAAGCTGGTTTTGATGTTAAAGAAGGTGATTCTCCGATCGTTCCAATAATGCTTTATGATGCAGCACTTTCTCAAAGTTTTGCAGATAAATTATTAGAAGAAGGAGTATATGCAATAGGTTTCTTTTATCCTGTTGTTCCTAAGGGCAAAGCAAGAATAAGGACACAGATTTCTGCAGCTCACGAACAGCATCATTTAGATAAAGCTATTAGCGCATTTATTAAAGTAGGAAAAGAGTTGGGGGTTATTTCCTAATGTTATTGAATCGAAAAAATATCCATAGCGGATTGTTAGTATCAAAATTATATTATATCTTCGCACCCCATTAAACAAAATTACAGGTAAAGTGAGTCATTTAAGTTATAAAACCGTATCTGCTAACAGTGAAACAGTAAACAAGGAATGGTTACTGGTTGATGCTGAAGGCCAAACATTAGGAAGAGTTGCAACAAAAATTGCATCATTAATCAGAGGAAAGCACAAAGTTGACTTTACTCCTCACGTTGATTGTGGTGACAATGTAGTTGTTATCAACGCTGAAAAAGTTCAATTGTCAGGAAATAAGTGGGAGGCTAAAGAATACATTAGACACACTGGTTATCCAGGTGGTCAAAGAAGTATGAATGCTGCTTCCTTATTAGCAAAGCATCCTGAAAGACTTATTGAAAAAGCAGTCAAAGGTATGTTGCCTAAAAATAAATTAGGTAGAAAACTTTACACAAACTTGTATGTATATGTTGGTTCTGAGCACGAACAAGAAGCTCAAAAGCCTAAAAAAGTAAAACTTAATTAATTTTAGATGTCTGTAATTAATAAACTAGGAAGAAGAAAAGCATCTGTTGCTAGAGTTTACCTGAAAGAAGGTAAAGGAAAAATAACAATCAATAAAAGAGATCATAAAGAGTATTTTACTACTGATGTACTTCAGTATAAGGTATTTCAACCTTTTGATTTAACTGATACAAGAGGTAAGTATGATGCTACCATTAATGTAAATGGTGGAGGAACTACCGGCCAAGTTGAAGCAATAAGACTAGGTATCTCTAGAGCTTTAGTTGATATTAACCCAGACTACAAACCATTGCTTAAAGCAGAAGGTTTGATGACTAGAGATCCAAGAATGGTTGAAAGGAAAAAACCAGGTCAACCAAAAGCAAGAAAGAAATTTCAATTTAGCAAAAGATAATTTTACAAAAGAACGTCTTTATAAACGTTGTTTAGTATCTAAGATTTATAGATCGATAGTCGCTACTGTGAATCTGCTGAAAAACAAACAGTAAAAAGAAAGTAAACTAAAAAAAATGGCAAAAGTAACCTTTGAAGAAATGTTAAATGCGGGAGTGCATTTTGGACATTTAAGAAGAAAGTGGAATCCTGCAATGGCTCCTTATATCTTTGATGAAAAGAAAGGAATTCACGTAATTGATTTAAATAAAACAATCCAAAAAGCAGATGAAGCTTCTGATGCAATGCGTCAAATAGCTAAATCTGGAAGAAAAATTCTTTTTGTTGCTACTAAAAAGCAAGCACAAGAAATTGTTGAAAAGAAAGTAGGTGAAGTAAACATGCCTTTCATCACTGAAAGATGGCCGGGGGGAATGTTAACAAACTTTAAAACTACTAGAAAAACTGTAAGAAAAATGTCATCTATTGATAAGATGATGAAAGACGGTACTGCTGAGACAATCTCTAAAAGAGAAAGACTTCAGCTTTCAAGACAAAGAGAAAAAATGGGTAAAGTATTTGGTAGTATTTCAGATATGAACAGACTTCCAGCTGCCATTTTTATAGTTGACATTAAGAAAGAGCACATCGCTCTTGCTGAAGCAAGAAATTTAAATATTCCAGTTTTTGCAATGGTTGACACTAACTCTAGTCCGAAAAATATTGATTTTGTAATTCCTTCAAATGACGATGCAACTAAATCTATCGAACTTATCGTTGGTTTAATGTGTGAGGCTGTAAAAGAAGGTCTTGGTGAAAGAAAAGCATCTAAAGATAAGATTGCTAATGAAAAAATAGAAGCAGAAGCTGCTGAAAAGGCAAAGGCTGAAGCTGCTGAAGAAAAAAGTGCTACTGCTGCAGAATAATATTTAATCTATAATTTTTAAGTAATGGGAATAACAGCTAAAGAAGTTAACGAGCTCAGAAAAAAGACTGGTGCTGGTATGATGGATTGTAAAAAAGCTCTTCAAGAGTCTGATGGTAATTTAGAATCAGCTATTGATTTTTTAAGAAAAAAAGGTCAAAAAATTGCAGCTAAAAGAGGTGATAGAGATGCAACTGAAGGATTAGTTATAGCTAAATCAACTGATGATGGTTCAACTGGTTTTTTAATGTGTTTGAACTGTGAAACTGATTTTGTTGCAAAAAACAATGATTTTAGCACTTTAGCTAATACTATTTTAGACTTAGCTATTTCCTCAAATGTTAATACTAAAGATGAACTATTGCAATTGAGTTTTTCTGATTCATTTAATGTTGGAGAAAAGATTACTGAGCAAAGTGGAGTTATTGGTGAAAAAATAGAAATTTCTTCTTATGAAAAAATTTCTGCTGTAAGAGTTATCTCTTATAATCATCCTGGTAATCAAATTGCATCTTTGGTTGGTTTAACTGTTGATGCAGAAGATGAGGGTAAGCAAGTTGCAATGCAAGTAGCAGCTATGAATCCAATTGCCTTAGATCAAAATTCTGTTTCACAAGATGTAATCGAAAGAGAAATGGAAGTAGGTAAGGAATTAGCTATCCAAGAGGGAAAACCTGCAGAAATGGCTGAGAAAATTGCAAAAGGAAGATTAAATAAATTCTTTAAAGAGACTACATTGTTAAATCAAGCTTTTATAAGAGACAACAAAAAGTCGGTTCAACAGTTTTTAAAGGATACTAATCCAGATCTTACTGTTACAGATTTTAAAAGATATTCCTTATCCATTTAAAATAACTTAATTATATTTAGAGAGCTTTTAGCTCTCTTTTTTTTGCAAAAATTTTTAAAATGAAGTACAAAAGAATTCTTCTTAAACTTAGCGGTGAAGCCCTAATGGGGCAAAAACAATTTGGTATAGACAACAATAGACTAGTTCAATATGCCAATGAGATCAAAGAAATTTCCGATTCGGGAGTTGAAATTGGGATTGTAATCGGTGGAGGAAATATTTTTAGAGGGGTTCAGGCAGAACGAGGAGGAATGGAAAGAACTCAAGGAGATTACATGGGTATGTTAGCAACAATGATTAATAGTATGGCTTTACAAGCCGCCCTGGAGTCTGTTGGTGTTGATACTAGACTTCAATCAGCTATTGAAATGAAACAAATTTCAGAACCATTCATTAAAAGAAGAGCTGTAAGACACCTTGAGAAAGGTAGAATTGTGATTTTTGGTGCTGGTACAGGAAACCCTTATTTCACAACTGATTCAGCAGCGTCTCTAAGAGCGATTGAAATTGATGCCGATGTGATTTTAAAAGGAACAAGGGTTGATGGTATTTATACAAGCGATCCTGAAAAAGATTCATCTGCTACTAAGTACGATTCTTTGTCATTTGATGAGGTTTATGATTTAAAGCTAAATGTAATGGATATGACAGCATTTACTTTATGCAGAGAAAATAATGTTCCTATAATTGTTTTTAATATGAACGAATCAGGAAATTTGAATAAAGTTATTAAGGGTGATAAAATTGGCACATTAGTAGCTTAAAAAATAAAAAATTATGTCCGAAGAAGTTGATATGATTCTTGAAGAATCAACAGAGGGAATGCAAAAAGCAATAACCCATTTAAATCAAGAGCTTAGTAAAGTTAGGGCTGGTCGTGCTAATCCATCTATGTTAGATACTGTAAGGGTAGATTATTACGGTTCTCCAACCCCTTTATCTCAAGTTGCTAATGTTAGCACTTTAGATTCACGTACTTTAACTGTACAGCCTTGGGAAAAGTCATTGTTAGATGAAATATCAAAAGCTATAGTTAACGCAAACCTTGGTCTTAATCCTCAAAGTAATGGCGAGTTAATTATTATTTCTGTTCCTGTGCTAACTGAAGATAGAAGAAAAGATTTAGTAAAAAAAGCAAAGGCCGAAGGTGAACACGCCAAAGTAGGTGTTAGATCACAACGAAAAGATGCCAATGATATGGTTAAAAGTTTGAAAGAGGATGGCTTTGGAGAAGATGCCATAAAAGATGCTGAATTAGAAGTTCAGAATCTTACAAATAAGTACATTACAAAAATTGATGAATTAGTTTCTATTAAAGAATCTGATATCATGAAAGTATAATTTTTATCTCAAAATTTGGTTTTTAGGAAAAATATTTACAGATTTGAGTGTATACAATTAATATTAATTAAAATATAAAAAAAATGAAAAAATTTTGGATATTACCAATTGCAGCCATGATGAGTGTTGCATGTGGAGGTGGAGCAGATGATGCTGCTTCAGCTATGGACGCAGCTGCTGCTGAAATGGAAGCTGCTATGGAAGCTGTTTCTGATCATTCAGGACATGATCATGGAGATGCTATGGACGCTGCTGAAGATGCAAT
>JBELEU010000021.1:11258-19419 GCA_042093455.1 Crocinitomicaceae bacterium
CTGATCATTCAGGACATGATCATGGAGATGCTATGGACGCTGCTGAAGATGCAATGGAAGATGCAATGGAAGATGCAAACGCTGCAATGGAAGATGCAATGGAAGATGCAATGGAAGATGCTGAAGCTATTATGGGAGATGCAATGGGAGATGCTGAAGCTCAGATGGAAGCTGCTCAAGCTGCTGCAAAAGCTGCCATGGAAGCTGCTATGGGAAATTAATATTGCCCTTAAATTAAATTATTAAAGCCCTTTGATAAGGGCTTTTTTTATGCCCAAACTTTTGACCCTTCTGAACAGTTTTTACATATTTCGATTTCTTTTCTTCCATTTAGAATCAATCCTCTAAATTTATTATAGGCTTTACTTTTCCAAATAGTTTTGAATTTTTCTGTTTTCAGATTGCCAATTTTATTTATTGCATCTTTATCAAAACAGCATGGAACAACTTCTGCATTTACAGTAACTACAGCACTACTCCACATTCTCCAACAATGGTTATACAATTTGTTTTTTAGTACATATTTTCCATGTTTATTCAATTTGTATCGGCTGTATTTTCCGTTGTTTGGCATAAGGGAGTTTCCATTTTCAAATTCATAAAATTGTGCAGTTTTTATTCTCAGCTCATTTACGCCCAAGTTGTTACTGAGGGATTTAATTTCTTCAATTAAATGCTCATTGGTCTTAACAACTAAAAATTGAAAAATGATATGCGGGGTATGACTATTTAATTTCTTTTTCCAGTTTATTATATTCTCAGTTCCAGTTATAACTTTTGAAAAGTCACCATTTTTTCGGTAATTTTCATATGATTTTTGATCAACTCCGTCAATAGAAATTATTAATCTTTGTAGTCCAGATTCAATAGTTTTTTTGCAATTTTCATCTGTTAAAAAGTGTCCGTTAGTAGATGTAGAACTATATATATTATTTGAATTAGCATAATTAATCATTTCAAATAAATTACGATTTATAAATGGTTCACCTTGGAAATAATAATTTATATACGTTAAGTTATTTTTTAATTCATCAATGATTTTTTTGTTAAGATCAGGATTTAAATTTCCAGTTTTTCTAGAGAATTGTTTTAATCCACTTGGACATTCTGGACAACCTAAGTTACAGGCTGTAGTAGGTTCAATGCTCAAAGCAAAAGGTGTACCCAGAATAAGTGGGTTTTTAGTTATTCTTGAAAAAATAAAACTGACATAAAGTTTAAATATATTGATTAATCTACTGAATGTAAATGCTCTAAATAGCTGTATGTTATCCTTTATGTACATTTAATACAATTATAAGCACTAATTTAGTAAAAGCTTTATTCTTTGACTTTAATTATTTAATACCTTTGGTCAAATAATTAATATTAGGTTCATATAAATAAATGTGGAATAGCATTGCAAATATTATTCTAAGAAATAGACTGTTAATACTTTCTATTTTGTTATCACTAACTATTCTTCTTGGATACTTTGGGACAAAGGTTTCTTTACAATACGAATTTGGAAAGCTTTTGCCTTCAAATGATGAAACATTCTTAGATTATGAAGATTTTAAACACAATTTTGGCAGTGACGGAATGGTTGTTGTTATTGCAGTTAATGACAAAGAATTTTATGATTATAAAAAATTTAATGCTTGGAGAAAACTAGGTGATAGTTTAAATGCTCTTAAAATATCTTATATTCATGAAGGTGAAGTAATTGAAAAAAATGTTGTTGATTCTATTTTTTCAGAAGCACATCTTTACAACATTTCAAAAGATAAAATCAATAAGAAATTTGTTTTAGAAGAAATTGTCCAATCTTTTCCTATTGACTCTACAGAAGTTGATAGTATTCAAAAAGTCATTTTATCATTGCCTTTTTACGAAGATGTGGTTTACAAGAAGTCTTCTGACTTACATCTTATGATGCTTTTCATCAACAAGGAAGTTTTTAATTCAAAAAATAGAGGGACTCTTATTGATGATATCCACAATATAGCTTTATCCTATGAACAACAATTCTCTAGTTTTCATTTTTCAGGATTGCCTTTCATTAGGTCTGTTACTATGAACAAAGTGAAGTCTGAATTAAGACTTTTTGTTTTGTTAGCGCTATTAGTTACTTCAATTCTTTTGTTCTTGTTTTTTAGATCTTTTAAGGTGGTTCTAATTTCTTTAATAGTTGTTGTTATTGGAGTTGTATGGTCATTTGGAATTATTGGTATATTCAATTATGAAATAACGATATTGATGGGATTAATACCTCCATTAGTTATCGTAATTGGAATCCCCAATTGTGTTTATTTAATTAATAAATACCAACAAGAATACAGATCTCACGGCAACAAAGCAAAATCATTGACTAGGGTAATTAAGAAAGTAGGTAATGCTACATTTCTAACAAATGTTACTACAGCTATGGGTTTTGGTACTTTCATTTTCACTCATTCAGACTTGATGAAAGAATTTGGTGTAGTTGCCTCCATAAATATTATTTGTGTCTTCTTTTTGAGTATTCTCTTGGTTCCAATTATGTATAGTTATTTACCCGCACCAAAAACTAAACACACAAAGCATTTGGATAGGAATTGGTTGTACAAAGCCGTTGACTTACTTGTTTATTTTTCAACAGAAAAAAGAAAGCAAGTCTATCTGGTAACAGTTTTAGGATTAATTATTGGATTTTATGGCATGACTAGAATGCATACAACTGGTAATATTGTTGATGATTTGCCTGATGGAGATCAGGTAGTTTTAGATTTGAAGTTTTTTGAAAAGGAACTTAATGGAGTCATGCCTTTTGAAATTGTTTTAAGCAGTAACGATACCATTTATAAAAGCTTTTCTAATATTTCAAAAATTCAAAAACTACAACAAGCATTGAAAAAAGAGAAATACCTTTCAACCTCTCTTTCTATAGTTGATGCAATGAAGTTTATTTCTCAGGCTTATGCCAACGGAAAGGTGTCTAAATTCAATTTAGATTTTAATAAAGAAAAAGATAAAAAACATTTCTCAAGAGTAATTGGATCTAAATACTTTAAAAATACTTTCCTTGATCAGAATTCTGATGGTGAAAACGGCTTTGTTGGAAGTTTTATAGATTCTACGCACCAAAGAACGAGAATAACTCTGCAAATAGCAGATATTGGAACAGCTGCAATGGATAGCTTAATTTTGAGATTGAATAATACCATTGAAGAAATTATCAATCCACTCAGTATAAATTATAACTTAATTATTGAAGGGGACAAAGACTCTATACAAACCAAGTTGTTTAATCTTTACAATACATCACCTTCCCTAAAATACAAAGTACAAGCTGAATTAATTAAAAGTAATGGCACAGATGATTTTGGTTTATTTCCTGAAAGCTTTTCTGAAATTAAAGAAATATATGGTCTTGAAAATTTTGAATCAGCCATTAATCAAAACATAGAAAATCAAAGAATATCATCAATAGTTACCGGGACTGGTGTTGTGTTTACAAAAGGAACTACCTACTTAGTTAAAAACTTATTTATCAGTTTAATGATAGCAATTTTTGTAATTGCAGTCCTTATGTCTTTTCTATTTAAGTCTTGGAGAATGGTACTTGTTTCATTGCTCCCGAATTTAGTGCCTTTAATCTTTACTTCAGCATTAATGGGTTATTTTGGAATCCCCATTAAGCCATCAACAATTCTAGTTTTTAGTATAGCATTTGGGATTTCTATTGATGACACCATTCATTTTTTAGCCAAGTATAGACAAGAATTGCAATCCAATGGTTCAAATATTAGAAATGCTGTTATTAATTCAATTAAAGAAACAGGTACAAGTATGATATATACCTCTATCATCCTCTTCTTTGGTTTTTCAATTTTCATTGCATCAAATTTCGGAGGTACACAAGCTTTAGGTACTTTGGTTTCGCTCACATTATTTGTTGCAATGCTAGCTAATTTAGTACTGCTTCCTGCCTTGCTTCTTTCTCTTGAAAGATCTTTGACTACAAAACAATTTAAAGATTCTGAAGCTTTTTTTGAGGACGATCAAGATATTGATTGGAAAGAACTATAAAACTATTTAAATGAAAATGAAAGGAATTATTCTTGCGGGTGGATCAGGAACTCGCTTACATCCACTAACTCTTGCTGTTAGTAAACAGCTCATGCCAGTATACAATAAGCCAATGATATACTACCCTTTATCTACGCTAATGCATGCCGGAATTAGAGATATATTATTTATTACTACTCCCCATGATGAGCCTTTATTTAAACATTTATTAGGAGATGGTTCTAAACTAGGGTGTAACTTTCAGTATGCCATTCAGTCAGAACCTAATGGTCTTGCTCAAGCATTTGTTATAGGTGAACAGTTTATAGGAAAAGATAAAGTGGCTCTTATTTTAGGAGACAATATCTTTTTTGGTGGTGGTATGGGTAAAAAACTTAAAAGTTCAATTGATCCTGATGGAGGTTATATTTTTGCTTACCATGTTAATGATCCTGAAAGATACGGAGTAGTTGAGTTTGATGAAAATGATAAAGCCATTTCAATTGAAGAGAAACCTATTCATCCTAAGTCTAATTATGCAGTCCCTGGACTTTATTTTTATGACAACGATGTTATTGAAATTGCAAAATCCTTAAAACCAAGTCCAAGAGGAGAGTACGAAATTACAGATGTTAATAAGCATTATTTAGAAACGGGTAAGTTGAAAGTAAAAACATTACCAAGAGGTGTTGCTTGGCTTGATACTGGTACTTTTAGTTCTTTAATGCAAGCATCACATTTTGTTCAAACTATTGAAGAAAGACAAGGTGTTGGAGTAGGTTGTATTGAAGCAGTAGCTTATTCGAACGGGTTCATTAATGAAGACCAATTAAAAGAATTATCAATACCTCTTTTAAAAAGTGGTTATGGTGATTATTTAAAAAGTTTAATCAAATAAAAAATGCTTTCCGAATACAAATTCCAATTAGATCAAAAAATTGATGAGTTTTTGCATAGTTTGCCTCAACAGGAGATATACAACCCTATAAAACATATTGTTGGCTTAGGTGGAAAGAGGTTTCGATCATCAGTTTTACTTTTAATTACTGATTTATTTGATGGGGATATAAATATGGCTTTTGACGAAGCAGTCGCTATTGAGCTTTTCCATAATTTCACCCTTATTCATGATGATATTATGGATGAGGCACCACTTCGAAGAGGTGAACAAACAGTACATAAAAAGTGGAACGAAAACATTGGTATTCTTTCGGGAGACATATTGTATGCTGTTTCTAATCAATTGATTGCGAATTCCATAAATAATATTAACCCAGCTATTAATCAGCTTTTTCAGAAAACTTCCATTGAAGTATGCGAAGGTCAAGCAATGGATATGGAATTTGAGCCTCTAGAAGATGTTCCGATGAAGGAGTATTTAAAGATGATTGAACTTAAAACAGCGGTTTTAGTGGGATGTTCCATGCAGATTGGTGCACTAATAGCAAAATCATCTCAGGAAAATATTCATAATATTTATGATTTTGGTGTAAATCTTGGAATTGCATTTCAAATACATGATGATATTCTTGATGTTTTTCCAGAAAAAGAAAATTTTGGAAAACAAGTTGCAGGAGATATTATTGAGGGAAAAAAAACAGTTTTATCTTTAAATGCTATTGAAAAAATTGATTCGAATAAGAAAAAAGATTTCATAGAACTATTAAATTCTAATGCTTTTCCAGATCAAGAAAAAATTCAATTGGTAAAGGAATTCTATACAGAGCTAAATGTCTTGGAAGAGGCGGTCGATTTAAAAAATAAATATTTTGAATTAGCATTAGTTAATTTAACAAAACTTGATCTTCCTGAAAATAAAAAAGACAAACTCAGAAGTTTTGCTGAGTTTTTAATGAATCGTAACTACTAGCGGTAAATATCTTCTAGTGCCTCTGATAGTTTATTGTGTTTAAATGAATAGCCACTAGCTAATATTTTTTCATTATTTACTTTTACTCCTTCTAATAAAATGTCTGCTAATTCTCCATAAATTAGTTTAAGAATAAAGGAGGGTACGTTAGGGAGTCTTAGTTTTTTATTTAATTTTTCAGCCAATGTTTCTGTGAAAAACTTGTTGTTAACATGTTCAGTTGCAACGGCATTATAAGTTCCGCTTATTGATTTATTTTTCAAAGCATGTAGAAATAACCCAACAGCATCATCTAAATGTATCCAAGGCATAAATTGTTTTCCGCTTCCAATTGGGGCACCAATATTTTTTTTAATTATACCAGCTATTTTTGCAACAGCTCCATCATTTTTATCCAAAATAATTCCAAGACGTAGTTTAGTAGTCCTTGTGATTTCAGAAAATTGATCTACTGCATTTTCCCATTGAACACAACAATCAGAAATGAAATCAGGATACGAAGAATCTGTTTCTTCGTGTGTTTTGTTATTAGTTATTGCTCCATAATATCCAACGCCAGAAGCAGAAGTGAAAGAGTTTAATGGGTGGTTTAATTCTTTTAACCTTTTTAAAATTAATCTTGCAGTTAAGACCCTACTTTTTACTATTTCTTTTTTTCTTTTGGATGTCCAAGGTTTCTCGGCAATACCAGCACCTGCTAAGTGAATGATGTCTGTTACATCTTTAAAGCAATTGTCATCAATTTTATTTTTTTCCCAATCCCATTCGTAATTTTTAATGTCATGTTTTGAGCTTTTATTTCTAGTAAGATGAACGACACTAATGTTTTCACTTATTAGTTTTTTAGTTATGGCACTTCCTAGCATTCCTGACCCACCAGTTATTAATACTTTCATTACTTAAATTTGAATGGTAAAATTACAACTTAGTTTAGTCAGCATAAACATGTCTAATATATTTTTATATATTTCTTTAATACAGATCAAATGAAAGAAATTGAATATAAGATAATTAAACAACTTAATAAAGATTTATCACTAGCCGGTTATCCAGAGCTATGTAGTGTCGATTCTTCAATGGAAGAAAATATCAATGTGCTTTCTAAATGGATTACTGTTGAAAGCAAAATGAATTTTTCAGGATTTTCTCAATTTCTTTATTCAATTGACTTAAATGAATCTTATTTTCAAGAAGTTGATGAAATTGATTTCGAGTCATTGACATTAAATGTTATAAATCGTCTTAAAAATAAAGTTATTAATAGAGAAAAATTTAGTAAAATTTAGTTGAATATTATCTTGGCTTTTTCTTCGGTAATTTTTAAAATTATTTTGCATCTTTGTTCTTGATCTAGAATTATGGATAAATTTTCTTTTTTCGGAAATATTGATGGAGAATTTGTTGATGAATTATATCAGCGATATCAAACCAATAAAAATAAACTTGAGCCAAGTTGGAGAAAGTTTTTTGATGGTTATGAATTTGGACTGACATCTTACAGCACTGAAGATGAAATACCAATGAACATCAAAAAAGAGTTTATGGTCATTGATTTAATCAATGCATATAGAATTAGAGGTCATCTTTTTACAAAAACAAACCCTGTAAGAGAACGTAGAAAATATGCTCCTACTTTAGATCTTGTGAACTATGGGTTAGAAGAAGCAGACTTGGTAACCGTTTTTCAGGCAGGTGAGAAAATTGATATTGGCCCATCTAGTCTAAATGAAATTATAAAACATTTAGAAGCCACTTATTGTGAGTCAATTGGAATTGAGTATCAGTACATAAGAAGACCTGAAAGAGTAGAGTGGATACGTAAAAATATTGAATTAAAGAACAGACCAGTTCTATCTACATCGGCTAAAAAACACATCCTCCACAAGCTCAATCAATCTAATGTTTTTGAACAGTTCTTACAGAAGAAATTTGTTGGTCAAAAACGTTTTTCTATTGAAGGTGGTGAAGCTTTAATACCAGCTCTAGATACCTTAATAGAAAAAGGTGCTGAATTAGGTGCCGAAGAATATGTAATGGGAATGGCTCATCGAGGAAGATTAAATGTTTTGGCCAATATATTTAACAAAACATACCAAGCTATATTTAGTGAATTTGAAGGCAAAGAATATGATGAAGATAGTTTATTCGATGGTGATGTCAAGTATCACTTAGGAATTACCTCAGAGGTTAAAACAGATACTGGTAAAAATGTAAAAATTACTTTAGCTCCAAACCCTTCACACCTTGAAGCTGTTGATCCTG
>JBELEU010000022.1:0-17844 GCA_042093455.1 Crocinitomicaceae bacterium
GAGCATGACAAAGCTACCACTAACCATTTGGGCCTTTTTCATTACTGCAATATTAGGTGTGCTTTCATTCCCTGTATTACTTTCATGTGCAGTATTGCTTTTAATGGACAGAGGTTTAGGAACAAGTTTTTACATGAGCGACATTGTAACTTCATCTGGAGCTTTAGACGCTACTGGAGGAAGCCCAATTTTATATGAACATCTATTTTGGTTTTTAGGACATCCTGAGGTGTATATTATACTTTTACCAGCCTTAGGAATGACATCCGAAATCATTTCAACTTGTGCTAGAAAGCCTATTTTTGGTTACAGAGCCATGATTGGTTCAATGTTAGCTATTGGATTCTTATCATTTATTGTTTGGGGTCACCATATGTTTTTAACTGGGATGAATCCTTTCTTAGGAGGGGTATTTACTTTTACAACACTTTTAATTGCAATTCCATCAGCTGTAAAGGCTTTTAATTATATTACAACAATTTACAAAGGAAATGTTATCATGACACCAGCAATGTTGTTTTGTATAGGGTCTGTTTCAACATTTATTTCTGGTGGTGTTACTGGTATAATTTTGGCAGATTCAGCACTTGATATCTCTCAACATGACACTTACTTTGTTGTTGGCCACTTCCACATAGTTATGGGAATGACAGCCATCCTAGGAATGTTTGCCGGTATCTATCATTGGTTTCCAAAAATGTACGGTAAAATGATGAACAAACGTATGGGTATGGTTCATTTTTGGATAACAATTGTTTGTGGGTATGGTGTTTTTGTTCCAATGCACTTTTTAGGTGAAGGTGGTTTACCGAGAAGATATTATGAAAATACAAACTTCCCAATGTTTGATCATTTCTTGGATCTAAATATTCTAATATCTGTATTTGCAACCATTGGTGTGGTTGCTCAAGTGATATTCTTCTTTAATTTCTTCTACAGTATATTTAGAGGACCTATTGCATCATTAAACCCATGGAAATCTAATTCATTAGAGTGGACAACACCAATAGAACATATTCATGGAAATTGGCCTGGTGAAATACCAACTGTTTACAGATGGCCTTATGACTACAGTAAGCCTGGTAAAGAGCATGATTTTGTCCCTCAAAATGTTCCTCTTACTGATGACGAAGAAGAACATTAA
This sequence comes from Crocinitomicaceae bacterium, assembly GCA_042093455.1. Lineage (GTDB taxonomy): Bacteria > Bacteroidota > Bacteroidia > Flavobacteriales_D > Parvicellaceae. The sequence goes on from JBELEU010000022.1 coordinate 1,145, forward strand.
AAATTTTAACTATTTAAATTTAAAGTCCGTTCATTTACATGTTCGGACTTTTTTTTTGTTACTATTTATTATTTGTTCATCATCATTTTCGGCTCAATTAGTAGATACAATTAGATTTAGTTTAAATCAAAAACCTAATATTTTTTTAAAACTTGATGTAAAGAACTTTTTCATCAATAATCAAATGAATCAATTTAAAGAACTTAAGGTAGGAGTCGATTTTAATGATTTGGTTCGATTTGGCGCTGGATATTCTTGGCTAAAATCAAAACGTAATCCTTATCTTAATCAGGATTCTAGTGAACTAAACATTAATTCAGTGATATTATTTACTGAATATATTTTTTATGCACAAAACAATTGGGCGGCTGAAATACCAGCTGAAATAGGCATAGGAAGGATTTCTCACATGAAGAATAATTCAACCTTAACAAAGGGTCTTTATGTTTATTATGAACCTGCATTAATTTTAGAGTATTCTGGTTTTGAATACATTTCTTTAGGCTTTGGAACAGGTTTTAGATTTACTTCTAAAAATAACTTATTATTTACTGAAAAACTAAGTAAGCCAGTATATATTTTTAGATTAAAATTTAGATTTAAAAAAATCTATAAGCACATAAATAGTAATTATAAGTAACCGCACATATATTTGTAATATGATTGAAGAATATGACTTTAGAGGAGAATCTGAAGAAAAAGGAGATAAGGACTATGAAATTGCTTTAAGGCCAAAGCAATTTGATGACTTTGCGGGTCAAGATAGAATTGTAGAAAACTTAAAAATATTTGTTGCTGCAGCTAAATTACGTGATGAATCTTTAGATCATGTTCTTTTACATGGCCCTCCTGGCCTTGGGAAAACAACTCTTGCTCAAATTATTGCTCAAGAAATGTCTGTTGGTATAAAAATTACATCTGGACCAGTTCTCGATAAACCAGGAGATTTAGCTGGGCTATTAACCAACCTTGAAACAGGTGATGTTTTATTTATCGATGAAATTCACAGACTGAGTCCAATCATTGAAGAATATCTTTATTCAGCTATGGAAGATTATAGAATTGACATTGTGTTAGATACTGGGCCAAATGCCAGAACAGTGCAAATAGATTTAAACCCTTTTACTCTTATTGGTGCAACAACTAGAAGTGGATTATTAACTTCCCCATTAAGGGCTAGATTTGGTATTAATTCAAGATTAGAATATTATAATAACGATATTTTAACAGGAATAGTTGATAGGTCTGCACGTATCTTAGATATACCAATAAACAAAGATGCTGCTTCAGAAATTGCAGGTAGAAGTAGAGGAACCCCTCGAATTGCAAATGCCCTTTTAAGAAGAGTCCGAGATTATGCCCAAGTTAAAGGAGATGGAGTTATAAATAATAACATTACTCAAATTGCATTAAAAGCCCTTCAGGTTGACCAACATGGCCTAGACGAAATGGACAACAAAATTCTAATGGCCATTATTGATAAATACAAAGGAGGTCCAGTAGGAGTCAATACGATTGCAACTGTAGTTGGCGAACAACCAGGAACCATTGAAGAAGTATATGAACCATTTTTGGTTCAACAAGGATATCTAGTCAGAACTCCAAGAGGAAGAAAAGTTACAGAACAGGCCTATAAGCACTTAAACTTAAAACCTGGAGAATCTCAAGGAACTATTTTTTAATGAATAGTGAAAAAAATACACTATTAATAAAGCAAAAAGCTTTTGAGTTAGGCTTTAGTCATGTTGGAATTTCAAAAGCATCATTCTTAGACGATGAAGCAAAAAAGCTAGAAATATGGCTTAATAATAATCACCATGGAAAAATGAATTACATGGAAAATTATTTTGATTTGAGAACTGATCCTAGAAAGTTAGTCGATGATGCAAAATCAGTTATTACCGTACTTTTAAATTATTATACAGATAAACAACAAAAAGATAAAACTGCCCCGAAAATTTCCAAATATGCATATGGAAAAGATTATCATTATATCATTAGGGATAAATTAAATACTCTTTATGATTTTATTAAGAAAGAGATTGGTGAAGTTAATGCAAGAGGGTTTGTAGATTCTGCTCCAGTTATGGACAAGGTTTGGGCTGAAAAAAGCGGCCTTGGATGGTTGGGAAAAAATAGTAATATTATCAACAGAGAAAATGGTTCTTTTTTCTTTATTGGAGAATTGATATTAGATTTAGAGCTAGACACGGATGTTCCCATAAAAGATTATTGTGGTACTTGCACAAAGTGTATTGACGAATGTCCAACCAATGCTATTGTGGAACCATATGTCGTAGATGGCTCAAAATGCATCTCTTATTTGACCATTGAACTTAAAGATGAATTGATTCCAAGTGAATTTAAAGGTGAAATGGAGGATTGGATTTTTGGTTGTGATGTTTGTCAAGATGTTTGTCCATGGAATAAATTTTCTAAGCCACACGAGGAAACATGGTTTGACCCTCATGTCGATTTATTAAGTTTAACCAAGAAAGATTGGGAAGACCTAAATAAAGAAACCTTCAATAAGGTATTCAAGAAATCGGCTGTCAAAAGAACTAAGTATGAAGGATTAAAAAGAAATATTAAATTCATCAACACAAAAAATACTTAAAACTATTTTTTAGAAATTTGTAAATCATTATGGCATTAAAATTTCATTGGATCACTTTATTTTTTATTTATCTAGTTGTAATTGCAGGGTCAATTGTACGAATGACAGGTTCCGGAATGGGGTGTCCAGATTGGCCAAAATGCTTTGATCAGTACATACCACCAACCGATGCTACTGATTTGCCAGAAAATTACCAAGATTATTATTCTTCAAAAAGAGAAGAAAAAATTAAAAAGTTTTCTTCTTTTTTAAAGAGTATAGGACTAGACGAAAAAGCAAATATTTTAGAGAATGACAAAAGTTTATTGATAGAACAACCTTTCAATGTATGGAATACATGGACAGAATATATAAATAGATTGATTGGAGCTTTAGCAGGTCTTTTTATTTTGGGAGGGGTAGTAATTTCTTTACTTTCTAAAGTACAAAGACTCAAAAAAGTTATTTTATGTTCTTTACTTCTAATATTAACCTTTTTCCAAGCATGGTGGGGATCAATGGTAGTTGCTACTAATATTGTTCCTTGGGTCTTAACCGTTCACATGATTATTGCTGCTTTCATGATCGGAATACAGGTAGTTATTATTGAACAGTGGACATTAAATAAAAATTTCATTCCTAAACCTGTTAAGAGACTAGCTTTTTTAGGAATTATTATTTTAATCATTCAAATAATAATAGGTACACAAGTTAGACAACATGTGGATGAGTGGTTAATATCAAACTCAAGAGATACATTTAACCTTATTCAAGTGTCAGATTTTATTTCACACAGAACAGTTGCTCTTGCATTGATTATTTATGTATTTCTTTTAACATTTATCAACTATTTAAAAAAGGTTCATTCAAAAGTTATATACGCTATTTTTACGATATTAATAATCGAAGCTATAACTGGGAAAATACTTGCTGATTATTGTTTGCCAATATTATTACAGCCTTTTCATTTGCTTTTTGCTCTACTTTTATTCGGCCTTTTAGTTCGATTAGTTGTCAATTCAAAGAAAATATAAGATAATGTTATTAAAAAACATTTCATTAATAATTGCCATATCCTTTGTATTTATTCTTTGTAAAAATGATGCTTCAAACGAAACGCTATTTTCTTCTATAGATGGGAAAGAACATACAGAAATTCTAGAGGGAAAAAATTCTGTAAATAAAAACACATTATTGGTTCTATACAATCGATCAGATGAAGTTGATTTGCTGACTAGAATTTATATTTCTGATAGCCTTTCGTGTTCGGATTCAATTTGGCAAAAGCATTATTTGAATGCAATTTTTAAAATATGCAATGACTTAAACCATGATGAGAAAAAATATGTAGGCCCAAATTTATTTTATTACTTTTTACACCATCCTAAAAGCTTTTATGGTCAATTAAATGACTTACCTATTTATGAAAGTGATTGTGTATTAAATTTGATAGGGCAAGAAATAAAATACAATACTCAAAAAGAAGAAATTACACTAATAAGTATTAAGAATTTGGTGTTTTCTAACTGTATTTCATGTAGTGAAGCTCAAATATCATCTCTAGATCAATACATTGATTTAGCAGATAAAATGTTTTATGAATAACTTATTTTGGGGATAAAAAAACATAAGGAATGATCATTTCTTCTAATGAAATTCCTCCATGTTGAAAAGTGTCTTTATAAAGGTTTACATACTGATTGTAGTTGTTAGGGTAAACAAAATAACCATCCTCCTTTGCGAAAATATAAGAGGAACTTATCCCCGTCTTTGGAAGACCAATAGCTTCTGGATTGTGCCCTTCAAAAACGTCTTTTTTATTGTAAGAAAGATTTTTCCCAACCTTGTATCTCATGTTGGAGTTGGTAGATCTAGTACCAATAACTTTTGATGGCGATTGAACACGGACTGTACCATGGTCAGTAGTAATCATAACTTTACACTTATTGTCACTCATTTTTTGAAGCAGTTCATAAAGAGGGGAGTGTTTAAACCAACTTAGAGTTATTGATCTATAAGCTGATTCATCTTCAGCCAACTCTTTTATAACTTCCATTTCACTTCTTACGTGTGATAAAGTATCTACAAAATTATAAACTATGGTATTGAAATTATTTTGTAATAAATTACTAAACTGATTGACCAGTTTTTTACCAGCGTTCAATTGAGTTATTTTATTGTATGACATCTTCACATTTAAATGATTTCGCTTAATATTCTCATTCAATAAAAACTCTTCATTTAAGTTTTTGCCTCCTTCTTCTTCTTCACTAACCCATTTGGTTGGATATTTTTGTTTGATCTGTTTTGGAGTAAGACCAGCAAACAATGCATTTCTAGAATATTGGGTTGTTGTAGGTAAAATGCTTAAATATAATTCTTCTTCATCTATTTCAAAAAGCTCTTGAATAGTTGGTTTTATAGTGAGCCATTGATCATACCTTAAGTTATCGATTACCACAAGAAAATATTTTTCATCAGAGAGTTTAGGAAAGAGCTTTTCTTTTAAAAGTTGGTGACTAAATACAAGCTCTTCATTGGTTGTCCCATTTAGCCAGTTTTCATACTCTTTATTGACATTTTTACAAAACAATTGATTGGCTTCATTTTTTTGCATTTGAAGTACCTCACTCATGTTTTGATCAGATTTTTCAAGTTGTATTTCCCAGAAATTCAATTTTTGAAACAACGCTTTCCAATCGGCAACATTTAACTTTTGATTAAGATCATCCGAAAGTTCTCTAAACTTTTGCCTGTAAGAGCTAGATGTACTTTCGCTAACCAGGCGTTTACCATCCATTAACTTTTTAATAGCGATCAATATTTGATTTGGGTTAACAGGCTTAATTAAATAATCACTTATTTGCTTACCAATAGCCTCCTCCATAATGAATTCTTCTTCACTTTTGGTAATCATAATTACTGGAGTATTAGGCTTCTTAGCCTTAATTTCTTCAAGTGCTTCTAGGCCATTCATGCCTGGCATGTTCTCATCTAAAAAAATAACATCATAATTAGCTCTAGCTGCATTTTCAACAGCTTCTACACCAGATTGAACTGGGTCTACTTCATATCCTTTATTTTCTAGAAAAATAATATGAGGTTTTAAACTATCTATTTCATCGTCTGCCCAAAGTATTCTTGCCATTTCGTTGTTGATTTAATTAGATTTGCTCTAACTTAATGATTTATATTTCATGAACAATAATCAAGTTAGTAAAATACTAAACGATCCAGTCTATGGATTTATTACTCTTAAAAGAGGAATTTTATTAGATATTGTAGAGCATCCATATTTTCAGCGGCTTTCCAGGATAAAACAACTTGGGTTAACTTATCTTGTATATCCAGGGGCACATCACACGCGATTTCATCATGCGCTTGGTTGTGTTCATCTAATGAATCAGGCCATCTTTACATTAAAAGAAATGGGATACTCGATCAATGAGAATGAGCAAGAAGGTGTTAAGTTAGCTATACTATTACACGACATTGGTCATGGTCCTTTTTCTCATGCTTTAGAACACAGTATAGTTTCAGAAATTCAGCATGAAGAATTATCGCATATTTTTATGCAGCAACTTAATAAAGAATTTGGAGGCAAATTAGATACAGCTATTGCAATTTTCAAAGATGAATACCCAAAACGATTTTTACATCAATTGGTTTCTTCTCAGTTGGATATGGATCGATTAGATTATCTTAAAAGAGATAGTTTCTTCACAGGGGTTTCAGAGGGTGTTGTAAGCAATCAAAGAATCATTAAAATGTTTGATTTAGTTAATGATGAAATTGTTATCAAAGAGAAAGGTGTTTATTCGATTGAGAAATTTTTAATTGCAAGAAGATTAATGTATTGGCAAGTTTATCTTCATAAAACAGTATTGAGCGCAGAATTTTTATTGATGAACATTTTAAAACGAGCAAAATATTTGTGTTCTAATGGAGAGTATATTTTTACTACTGAAGCTATTAAGCCTTTCTTAAATGAAAAGGTTGATAGGAATAAAATTGAAACCTCATCTTTTCTTAACTCCTTCGCAAGGTTAGATGATTACGATGTCTTTTCCTGCATTAAGGAGTGGGTAAATGACAAAGACCCCGTTTTGAGTATGCTTAGCAATGGTGTTGTAAATAGAAAACTACCTAAAGTTCTTATTTCGAAAGAAAAATTTTCAGATGAGGAGGTTCAAAATCATTTGATAATTCATCAAAAAAAACTTGGATTTTCAAATGATGAAATGAAATATTTTGTTTTTCAAAGATCAATGACCAACAATGCTTATGATACAAAGAAAGATGAAATCAAAATTTTATATAAAGATGGTACAATCAAAGATATTACTGAAGCGTCTGATAATTTAAATGTTCAAGCTCTTTCAAAACAGGTAAGAAAACATTTTTTATTTGCTCCATACTTTTAAAGTTGTAGTTATTACAGCAATATTGCTAATTTTGGAAAATGGAATTTAACGCTGGTCAAATAGCAGAAATTTTAAATGGTGAAGTTCATGGTGAAATAGGGGCAGTTGTTACCGATTTTGCTAAAATCGAAAAAGCCTCAAAGGGAACCATCACTTTCTTGTCTAATCCAAAGTATCAGGATTTTCTATATACGACAGAAGCATCAATAGCATTAGTCAATACCGATTTTGAACCTTTAAAAGATTTACCAAATACATTAACACTCATAAAAGTTGATAATGCTTACGAAAGTTTAGCTAAGTTATTAACTGTTTACAATGAGATGAAAACTTCTAAGGTTGGAATTGAAGAACCAGTTTTTATACATCCAACAGCAAAAGTTGGTAAGCATGTTTACATAGGTGCTTTTTCTTACATAGGTGCAAATGTTGTAATTGAAAACAATGTGAAAATTCATCCCCAATGCCACATTGGAGACGACACTTTAATAGGTGAGTTTTCGCAACTTTATAGTGGCGTCAAAATTTACAACAACACTAGAATTGGTCAAGCATGTATAGTACATGCAGGGGCTGTAATTGGTTCAGATGGATTTGGCTTTGCACCAAATCAAGACAATGATTATCAAAAAATCCCTCAAATTGGAAATGTAATTATTGAAGACCATGTGGAGATAGGAGCAAATTCAACTGTTGATAGAGCAACAATAGGCTCTACTATCATTTGTAAAGGTGTTAAATTAGACAATTTGATTCAAATAGCTCACAATGTAGAAGTTGGAAAAAATACAGTTATTGCTGCTCAAACAGGTGTTGCAGGATCTACTAAAATTGGAAAAAATGTAATGATTGGTGGCCAAGTTGGAATTACTGGACACATCAATATTGCTGATGGAACCAAAATTGCGGGAGATAGCGGTATAGCTAGTAGCATTATAAAAGAGGATACAACAGTTCAAGGTCCAATAGCATTTCCGATTGGAGATTTTAGAAGAAGTTACATCTTGTTTAAAAATTTACCTAAACTAAAAAAACAAGTTGAACAATTAGTAAAGCAAATTAATCAGCATTAATCCAACTATGAGCGAAAAACAAAACACATTAAATTCTTCTATTTCTTTGTCTGGAGTTGGCTTACACACTGGTGCTAATGTTGATATTATAATTGAACCTGCAGAAGATAATTTTGGTTACAAATTTCAACGAACAGATATTGAAGGCAACCCTATTGTTCCTGCCGATGTTGATTTAGTTGTTGAAACAAAGAGAGGAACAACACTTGAAAAAAATGGGGTTAGAATTGCGACAACAGAACATCTTTTAGCTGCACTTTATGGCTCCGAAGTTGATAATGCACTTATTAAAATTAATGGCCCTGAAGTTCCAATCATGGATGGGAGTTCAAAGTTGTTTGTTGAGGAAATTGAAAAAGTAGGATTAAAAGAGCAAATTAAAGAAAGAGAATATATTGTATTAAAAAAGAATCTTTCCTATAGCGATCCAAATACTGATTCTGAAATCTTGTACGTTCCTAACGATGACTTTAGATTAACGGTAATTGTTGATTATAATTCTCCTGTATTGGGGATGCAGCATGCTGAAATGGCAACACTTAAAGAGTTTAAAGAAGAAATTTCTTCTTGTAAAACTTTTGTGTTTTTGAGCGAATTGGAAGGGTTGGCAAAAGCAGGTTTAATTAAGGGCGGTGATATAGATAACGCCATTGTAATGGTGGATAAAAAAGATGTAAAAAAAGAAGAATTAAAAGATTTAGCAAAGCTTCTTGAAAAAGAAGATTTTGATATTCAAATAAATGGCAACACATTAAATAATTGCGAATTAAAATTTTATAACGAGCCAGCAAGGCATAAATTATTAGACGTTATTGGAGATTTAGCATTGGTTGGTAAACGCTTTAAAGGCCATTTTTTAGCTAAAAGACCGGGGCATGAATTAAATACGTCATTTGGGAAAATTATAAAACAAAAAATGAAAGAACAAAAGAAACAAGGAAGACAATTTGATTTAACGAAAGAGCCGTTGTACAACATCAACGACATCGAAAAATTGTTACCACACAGATATCCATTTCTTTTAATTGATAAGGTGATGGAGATAACAGATGACACCATTATTGGGGTTAAAAATGTTACAATGAATGAGCATCAATTTGTTGGACATTTCCCAGGAAATCCAGTCATGCCTGGAGTTTTACAGATTGAGGCAATGGCTCAAGCAGGAGGTATTTTTTCACTTAGCAAGGTTGACGAGCCACATTTATATTCAACATACTTCATGAAAATTGACAATGTTAAATTTAAAAAGAAAGTCATTCCAGGTGATACAATTGTTTTTGAACTTAAGCTAATTTCACCAATTAGAAGAGGATTAGTTCATATGGGAGGACACGGCTATGTGAATGGTCAAGTTTGTATAGAAGCAGAAATGTTGGCTCAAGTAGTTAAAGATAGATCAGAATAATGGAAGTACATCCAACAGCAAATATACATCCAGATGCAAAAATCGGTAAAAATGTAGTAATTGAGCCTTTCGCTACTATTTATGCTGACGTTGTAATTGGGGAAGGAACCTGGATTGGTCCCAATGCTGTAATTTTTGATGGGGCAAGAATTGGTGACAATTGTAAAATTTATCCTGGAGCTATTATATCAGCCACTTCTCAAGACCTCAAATACAATGGAGAGTACACTACAACTGAAATAGGGAACAATACAGTAATTAGAGAATTTGTAACCATACACAAGGGGACAACTGATCGGCATAAAACAAAAATTGGAAGTAATTGTTTGTTGATGGCGTATGTTCACATAGCTCATGATTGTATTGTTGGTGACAATGTAATTATAGCAAACCTTGTTCAGATAGCAGGACATGTTACTATCGGTAATTGGGTTATTATTGAAGGCACTGCTGCAATTCAGCAATTTGTTCAAGTTGGTGATCATGTTTTTGTTGCAGGTGGTTCATTGGTTAGAAAAAATATTCCTCCATATGTTAAGGCAGCTAGAGAGCCATTGTCTTATGTTGGTGTCAATACAATTGGTCTTCGAAGAAGAGGATTTAGTGATCAGCAAATCATGAATGTTGAAGATATTTATAGAGTGATTTATGTTCAAAATAGCAACATCACAACAGCATTAAAAGTGGCAGAATTAGAACTGCCTCAAACTGAAGAAAAATCAACTATTCTTGACTTCATAAGAAGTTCTACAAAAGGAATTATGAGAGGGTTAAGTTAATTCTAGTTTAGCGCTGTTTTGACAACCTGAATAACCTTAAAGCTATTTCTTTCACAAAGGTAGGTAACAAGTGAGAGGTTACTTACGTCATAAGTTGAATCAGTACTAGGTGCTGTTAGTTCAATAGAAAAATCATTGTAAAATTTTGTTCCATTAGTAACATCACCATTTGAGATTAAAGATCCCCAAGTACCGTTAATATTTTCTGAAAGAATGGAGTGATGATGATAATGATGATCAATGGATCCATCTCCCATTTTTTGTGGAGCAATAACAGACTCTCTAATTAAATAAATAATCAAATGATAATCTCCAGAAAGATCTGATTTGAATTCAGTCTCAGTATGAATAAATAGGCCATTAGTAGCAGGAAAATGATTTGCTTGAACTTGAATATTAGCCATCAAATTAGAACTGGTTTCTGTATTAACTGTATTAACCCATGAAGTTGATGCATGCCAAACGGTACTATTTGCACCTGTAGAGTTTCTATTTATTGTCCCCAAGGGGTTTGCAAACATTCCAGGCATATCTGTTACATAAACATCACCAGCATCGGTAGTGAAATCTGTTGTAAATTCTGTATCAGTTTCTTGAAATGCTCCTCCAGCACCAGCATGAACAGATACTAAAACAACACCTAAAGTATCATCTTCTAATTGCTTTGCTATAACTGCAGCAGCAGGGCAATTGGTGCATTTGTGCCCAGTGTAATCTTCTAATAAAATATTCTTGACAGTATTGTTGTTTTCAATCCAATTGCTTGACGGGTCACCAAAATTATAAAATGTAAGATAGTCGTTGGAGTCACCAGGATATAAGCTCCAATCCATATCTCCAAAAACAGGAGGGATAGGGTTGTCAATTTTATCACACCCATAAACTCCGATAAATGCGATAAATATTAGATATAAAAAAGCGTTCTTCATAATTAAAAACTAGAGGTGAAAGTAAATGTTAAACCGTTTGAAGCAGGAACAGCTCTACAAACTCCACCTACACAAAATACACCAGCTCTTTGTTTCCCATATTGGAGTGAAAAACGATGAGAGCCATTTATATAACCTGCAGAAGCAAGAGCATAATGCAATTGTTTTTTAGGTTCTGTATTACCGTAGTTGTATTGATCTAAAACAGCAACATACCAATGTGGACTAAAGGTATATTCAATTTGAGCAAAGGCCCAATCTCCTTGATCTTGTTTACGCGGTACAGTTTCACCAGTTGAAATTATCTGAGTAGCACCCTGTTCAGGACTAGCCAATTTTGTCCATAATCCTTGTAATTCAAACCTTAGAGAATGTTCTCGATTAATTTTATAAGTTAAATCAAGAACAGCAATTTGAGCATGAATTAACTCATGATGTTGAGCAACAAGTACAGCTCTATCCTCAAAAATAAAATTGAAATAGTTTACATTAAACTTAATTTTCTTATTTATTTTTCGCTTTATTTCTATGTTAATATCCTGATAAAGGATACTATCACTTCTTGAAAAATATTGAGTAGTATAACTATTTCTTGAAGTTAATTGATCGTCAATAAAATCTCTTTTTGGAACGTATGAAGTAGCAAAATTAAGAGATATAGTAGTTCCGTATTTACCACCCAACAACGTCTTTTTAGGTATTTTGTAAATTAGGTCTGCTTGATATGAAACCTCTCCTCTAGGGTTAGTTGCGTATGGGTAAAGGGTGGCAGCTAAATTATAAGTATGTTGTTTTGTCAATGCTGGTAGGAAACCAATTAACAAGTCTGTTGGTCCGACACTAACATTAGTAGATCTCCACAACATGTTGTCCATGTGTTTAGCAGAAAAATCAACAGCAAAACCTTTTGTTGAATAACCTAAATTGAACAACAATCCTTCTCCATTTTTATATAAATAATTGAATCTTTCATCTTGATTGTCAGGATATGGATCGTTTATTTTGTGGACAAATTCTCCACCAAAACGCCATTTTTGATAACGCATGTTTAGCCTTGCAGAAGAAGCGCCAACATTTGATGGTAATATGAAGTCTGGGGTATTGTTGTCATTATTGAACTTACTTACAAAACTTCCACCAAGTTGAACTTTAAGTTTGGAGTTGTTAAGAGAGTCAAACAACTCATTTACATTTAATTCAGCATCAATAGCTCTAATAATACCATTTCCATTTACCAATCCATCTGCAAAAACATACCTTTGTTTACCAATAAAGCTTTTAAGATAAATCCCTTTGTAGGGATTGTACTTTAGTCTTAATCCATCTATCGCGTTGTCTATTCCCAATTGTCTTTCTTCATAGGCTCTTAGTATCATTCCACTACCTAATTGGTCGTAAAAACTTCCAACAGTGACCTCAACATTATCTTTGTTCCATGTCAAATAACGATAGCCAATTCCTGTACCAGAAAATGATGTTGGATACCCTTCTAGCGTATTTAAATAAGTTTCATATCGGATACCTGCCCTAAAATCACCTTTTTGAAAATTTATGTTTGTAAATCCATTGAACCCAAATAAATGATTAGGTAAAGCAGCGTTTATTAAAGTATCTTCTTGGTAGTATTGGCCAATTGCCTGAACATTACCACTTACGTATCCTGGCTCAGAGTCAGATTGAGAAAAATAAATAGAAGAAAGAAAAAGAATAAATCCTAAACTATATACTTTTTTCATTTAGCGTATTTTACTACTTCTTGGTATAATTCGTGTTCGTCACCTGGAGAGTAGTTGTTGTGATCCCAGACTATTTTACCATTGCCATCCAATAAAAATGTATGTGGAACATTGTTAACGTTCATAGCTCTCTTCATGTTTCCATTGGGGTCCATTAAAACGGTGTATTCCCATCCCATTGCATTGATATATGGCTCAACCCTTGAAGCAGATCTTGCATCATCAATAGAAATCGCAACTAATTTAACTCCTGTTTCATCTACCCAGTCATCAAATTCTTCAGCAATCGTATTTAGTTCTGCTTTACAAGGTTTACACCAAGTTGCCCAAAAACTAACTATAATGGGTTTCCCATTATTTGAGATTTTAGATACATCTATTGAGTTTCCTCTTACATCTTTAAGATTGATTTTTGGAAGTTGTGCGTTTACTTGAAAAATTAAAGTAAACAATAGTAGGAATGAGATTGATTTTTTCATTGTAGTTAATATGGTTATGGTACAAATTTATCAAAAAGTGAACCAAAAAATATAGTTCGTTTATTTTTTGACAAATTTAACATAGTTTCTGTTATTATTGGCAGTAACGTAAATTATATAAACTCCAGGGTTAAATGGCCTAATGTCAAGAATAATTTCTTTGTTAAAACGATTTGTAAAAAGTTTATTTCCTAATAATGAGTATACCTCCAAATAGGATTCATTTAAATTATTAGCTATTGTAACATAGCTTGAACTTGGATTTGGGTATAAAGAAAACGGATTATTACTTGAAACAATATTTGAAAGAGAACATGTTGAGGTGTAAGGGTTTAATTCAACTGGGCCAAGATTAGTCAACGGCAAATTCATTAAACCATTAAAGTTTGGCAGGATTTTACGTGTCCTAAAAGTTGCATTAAAAAGCATTGATGTATTTCCGGGAAGAGAATCTTCTTGAGTCATAATTGAGTCTTCAACAACAGGATTAATATAGTCCCAGACTATATCTCCGTTTTGATTTACTTCATAAAAGTGTCCCTTTACACCTTCATTGATAATGAAATTCCCATTAGGAAGTTGATCTGCACTGGATAAAATTTTACTGTAAAAATATAGATTTGTTGTGTCGTAATACTCAAACTCAAAATTGTTTGGCAAATAAGCCCCTGAGACATCTTTTAAGAACTCATTGTTCACTGATGTAGGGTGCTCAATTACGTTTACAGATGAATAAGGTTTTAAACCTCTATTTTTACCATTGTTAAAAACCATTATTTTACCAGCATCTGGTTTACCATTATCAATCCAATGAGCATCGTGTTGGCCAAATAACTTTTTATCTGTTGAATCGCCAGTATTGTATGCTACAGGGTTCCCCCACCTCCATAAAACGTCCCCGCCTTTTCCATAATTACCGCCAATATGCCCTGATGATTCTTGATTTGACGTGGAATGATCAATTAAGTATATTTCATTCCAGAAGGGACTACACAGCATTATCAAATTCAATGAATCATTGTAATCAATAGCATTTAAATGTTGCCAGTCAGGATCATCTCCATTGCTAGTATAATTTAAGTTAAATAGTGATTCGTTATTTGCTATGTTCCCAAAGTTAGGTTTTGTTGAATCATAATCCTGTACCATGTGATCCCAGGTGTGCCATTCCCAAACAATAGAGTCCAATATTGGGTCATATTCAATTACATAATCGACCCAAAGCCCACTCGTTGCTATAAGGTTTGAGTCACGGCCTTGCTGTATTGCTTCTTCCATGGTTTTTAACTCCCAAATTATCATTAATACATTTCCATTAGGAAGCGGCTCAAAATCGTGGTGTTGTCTTATGGTGTCGTTTGATAAATCTAGCGACCAAGCAATTAACTGATCAGGTTGAATTGCCTCAACCCTGCCTCCAGCACCACCGCCAGTTATGGGAGAGTTATTTCCATAAACACATGATCGTAATAAGTTTCCATTTTCAAGTAGCATTACGCTTCCTCCAGCTTTGTAATTGCTATTCCATGAAAACTGAAGATTTCCACAGTTGTCAATAAGGTAAGTGTTGTTGCTATACTTTGGAGCAAATAAAAGAAAGCCATCTTGAACACTATCTTCAATTGTAAATAATCCAACCGTTTGTTGAGAGAAGGAAATAGAATACAATGAATTTAAAAAGAAGAAAATTAATAGTTTTTTCATTTTTGATTTTGACAAAAAAAAGACCCAGACATCAATGCCTAGGTCTTTTTTTTAAATTTATAGAGAAAACTTATTTGGTTAGATTAATTCTAACTGATTTTTGTTTTCCGTTTATAGTTACATATGCTAAATAAATTCCATTTGGTTGGTTTGATAAATCAACAGTAGTTGAATAATAACCAGCATTAGATTTGTTTGATTCAAGGCTATATACTGTTTCACCAAGAATATTTACAACGTTGATGCTAATAGAACCAGCTTCTTCTAACTCAACTAAAAGATTTGAAACTCCATTAGTTGGGTTAGGATACACATTTACATTGAAAGATGAAGATGCAATTTCAGCAACACCAACTGCAGTTGATGTAAGGTTTCCTTTAGCGGCATTTAAAATTTCACCAGTAGAACCATTCACTAACATACCAACAACATGAACTTTCCCCATGTTGTAGTTAGCATTTCTTGGGAACGTATATGTGTAAGATTTAGAATCTCCGTCACTTAAAGATGAAGGAAGTGATCCTGAGACACCATTGATTTCGTTGTCACCTAAAGCGATAGCAACATGATCGTGGTAGTATGGATTAACAGTTTGAGGTCCTCCAGCAAAATCATAATTTGGCATTGATCCAACATTAGGCATAGCCATAGGTCCAGATCCACCACCACTGTAATAATTGCCCTGACCAGCACCAACAACACTGTCGGCAAGCAGAATTGCTGCTAATCTGTAGTCACCCGAAAGTGATCCAACAAAATCAGCTGAAATATCAACAGAAATAGTATTAGCATCGTAGGTTCCAGTAGCAGATACAGAAGCAGGAGCAATGTGAGTTTTTCTTGCATTATACATAGTTGAAAATGCAGAAGGATCACCTTCAATTACACGATCAACACCTCCACCTGGGTAACCACCAGGAATATAATTACCTATGTTTCCGTCATAAGACGAAACCGCCATTCCATCACCATTGTGAACTGCGATCCCAATAAAGTCATCAGGATTTGAAAGAGACATTTCTGCCAACGCAACTGCACCTCTTGGACACCATCCGCACCATTCTCCGGTTTTCTCTTCTCCAACTACTACTCTTGGAACTACTGAAGAAACTGCAGAAATACTTGTACTTAACATATCGTTACTTGCATCTGCATCACCAGCAGCTGAAACGGTAACATCAACATTGTAGGTTTGACCACCTGTAGTGTTTAAAGCTGTAGCATGAGTGAAATCATAAGTGTCGCCATAGTTCATGTTTACAGCGAATGTTTCAGAGTTTGCACCTGATCCATCATTCCATGAAATATCAATAGATGTTATTGTACTTGCACTATTACTAGTCACTGTACCAGTAATGCTAGTAGCTCCAGCAGCAACTGTAGGTGCAACAGTGATTGCTGTCATTGCCATATCCACTGCGGCAGGTTGCGCAACAGAAACGTCATCAATCATAAGACCAGATCCCCAATCGTTGTTATCGTGATAAATCCATACAATATTAACAGTTTGACCAGCATAGCTTGATATGTCAAAAGAGGCATTGGTCCAAACATGAGGGCCATTAGAATTAG
>JBELEU010000023.1:0-17351 GCA_042093455.1 Crocinitomicaceae bacterium
CAGCTATGTTATTTGTTTCTGCTAAAGTTTCTCAGTTGTCTCTACTCCCTCAAGGTGAGGTTGAGGCTAAAGATAGAGTCATTAATATGGTTAATAAGATGGATGAGGAAGGGTTTGGAAATTGTACCAATACAGGTGCATGTGAAGTTGAGTGTCCCAAAGGAATTTCTTTAGATAATATTTCTAGAATGAATAGAGAGTTTTTAAGCGCAAATTTTAAAAAATAAATCTCATCTTTTAATTTGAGCATGGATGATTTTTTCTACAATACTTCTATTGTATTCAAAATCCCACATCATTTCTTTTTTAATTTCATTGAAATAAGCGATAGAAACAGGTTCTTTTTCTAGAAAACTAATTTTTAAATCACTCCTTTTGTGAAATAAGCCTAAGTCGGCTTTTAATTTAAATTTTTTAAATCTTTTTTTAGGGTAATTGGTAGTGTTTACAATTATGTGTTTTGAAACAAAATCATTTTTTTTGAAAATTACCTTGTAAAGGGATCTATTCGTTAATTCATATTTAAAAATATGACCTTTAATAAACAGCGAATCAATTTGATTGGTATTCTCATAAATGATAACTGAGCAATCGGAAAGTTGGTGTTGAAAATTATCAGATGAATTCAGCTTAATTTTAAGTTTTAAATTTATAGATTGTTGAGATTGACCATGATAACAAAAGCATAAAAAAGTTAAAAAGAATACGGTCTTATTTATAAACATAATTACCTAACGCAAGAAACATTCGTTGAATGATTTAAATAAAAATAAAGATTTCAATTCATATAAAAAGAACGAAAGTATTTTTTTATGAAAAATTAAAATACTTCCGAAGCAATTTTCCTTACAGCTTCACCTCTACCCATAGTGTAAAAGTGAATAACTGCTGCTTGATGCTGAACCAATTCCTTTGCTTGTTTTATTGACCATTCAATGCCCACTTTTTTAACTTCTTCGTTGCTTTTACATTTTTCTAGTTCGTTTGAAAGTTCTTCAGGGAAATTAACATGAAAAAATTTAGGTATAAAACTTAAATGTCGAAGTGTAGTTAAAGGTTTTAGACCGGGAATGATAGGTACATTTATTCCAATGTCTCTACATTTTTTTACAAAAGAAAAATATTTTTCATTATCATAAAAAAGTTGTGTAACTATGAATTCAGCACCGGCATCGACTTTCTTTTTGAGATGTTTCATGTCGCTATTTAGATTCATTGCTTCGAAATGCTTTTCAGGATAACCTGCAGCACCAATACAAAAACTTGATGGACTATTTTTAGTTTCCTCATACAGGTATTGTCCGTTATTCATGTCTTTTATTTGGCTAATTAAATCTACAGCATATGGGCTTCCTCCTTCTGTTGGTATAAAAGCGGCTTCGTTTTTCATTGGGTCACCCCTGAGAGCTAAAATATTGTCTACCCCTAAAAACTTTAAATCAATTAATGCACTTTCAGTTTCTTCTTTAGTAAAACCTCCACAAATAATATGTGGTATTGCATCTACTTTGTATCTGTTCATTAAAGCAGCACAAATTCCAACTGTACCTGGTCTTTTTTTTACTGATACTTTTTTTAATAGTCCATTCCCCATTTTTTTGTACTCATACTCTTCTCTATGATATGTTACGTTAATAAATGGAGGTTTAAATTCCATTAAGGGATCAATGCCTGCACAAATATCTTCTATTCCTTTTCCTTTTAAGGGAGGTATTATTTCGAAGGAAAAAATGGTTTCCTTGCTGTTTTTAATGTAGTCAGTTACTTTCATATATTATGTTAGGCAAATAAACATTTAAAAAAAATCAAATCCAAGATGAGTTAACTCAAATTTCAAATGCGGTTTCGTATTAATTTTAAATTCCATAAGATTTATGCACTTATTAATAATTATGATACTCAAAATAAAATTTAGTTGAGGAATATGTTACATTTGTCGCAGATGAAAAACATCAGAAACTTTTGCATTATAGCTCATATAGACCATGGTAAAAGCACATTAGCTGACCGTCTTTTACAAAAAACTGCTACCATTTCAGATCGTGAGATGAAAAACCAGGCTTTGGACGACATGGATATCGAGCGTGAACGAGGAATAACAATTAAAAGTCACGCTATTCAAATGAACCATCATGTTGATGGCATTGAATATAGATTGAATTTGATTGATACACCTGGACATGTTGATTTTTCTTACGAAGTATCTAGGTCTATTGCTGCTTGTGAAGGGGCTTTATTAATTGTTGATGCATCTCAGGGCATTGAAGCTCAAACTATTTCAAATTTATATTTGGCTTTGGAAAATGATTTAGAAATCATACCAATTCTAAATAAAATGGATCTTCCTGGTGCAATGCCAGAAGAAGTAACAGATCAAATAGTTGATTTAATTGGTTGTGACATTGGTGACGTTATTCCTGCTAGCGGTAAAACAGGTCTTGGTGTTGATGAAATACTTCATGCCATAATAAATAAAATACCTTCCCCCAAGGGAGATGAAGATAAGCCTTTGGAAGCAATGATTTTTGATTCTGTATTCAATCCATTTCGAGGAATTATAGCTTATTATAGAGTTTTTAATGGCGTGTTAAAAAAGGGAGATCAGGTTAAGTTTTTTAATACTGAAAAAACATATTTTGCTGATGAAATTGGGGTATTAAAAATGGATTTATTTCCATTAAAAGAATTAAGAGCTGGAGATGTAGGTTATATTATTAGTGGTGTTAAAAAAGCCAACGAAGTTAAGGTTGGAGATACTATAACTTTACTTTCCAACCCGAGCGAAAGTGCCATTAAAGGCTTTGAAGATGTTAAACCTATGGTTTTTGCTGGTATTTATCCTGTAGATACTGATGATTATGAAGAGCTAAGGGCTTCTATGGAAAAGCTTCAGCTTAATGATGCTTCTTTGGTTTTTGAGCCAGAGTCTTCTGCTGCTTTAGGATTTGGATTTAGGTGTGGATTTTTGGGCATGCTCCACATGGAGATTATTCAAGAGAGGTTGGAACGAGAATTTAATATGCTTGTAATAACTACAGTTCCCAATGTTTCTTACAGTGTTTTCTTGAAGAAAGAATTAGAGGAGTTAATAGTTTATAACCCTTCCGAATTGCCTGATCCTTCAAAAATTGAATGGATTGAAGAGCCTTATATATTTGCACAAGTCATTACAAAATCTGAATATGTTGGTGCAGTAATGAATTTATGCATTGAAAAGAGAGGAGAATTATCAAACCAGGTTTATTTAACTCAGGATAGGGTTGAATTAAGCTTTCAAATGCCTCTATCTGAAATAGTTTTTGACTTCTATGATAGATTAAAATCTGTAAGTCGAGGATATGCTTCTTTTGATTATTCGCCTAGTGGATATCGAAAGTCAGATTTAATAAAGTTAGATATTTTATTAAATGCAGAACAAGTTGATGCTCTTTCTGCTTTAGTACATAGAAGTAATGCTTTCACATTGGGCAAAAAAATATGTCTTAAACTAAAAGAATTAATTCCAAGACAACAATTTGAAATTCCTATTCAAGCTGCAATTGGTGCTAAAATTGTTTCAAGAGAAACTATTAAAGCGTTAAGAAAAGATGTAACTGCTAAATGTTATGGAGGTGATATTACTCGTAAAAGAAAATTACTTGAGAAACAAAAGGCCGGTAAAAAACGAATGCGTCAAGTCGGAAGAGTAGAGGTTCCTCAAGAAGCATTTTTAGCAGTATTAAAATTAGATTAGAAAAAAGCCCTTAATTGAATACCACCGTTATGAATGGTGTTGTTTTCTTGTGATTTTCGTCCATTATAATTTAAAGAAAGTTGCAGATTTTTAGCCAAGTTTCTTTGAATATTAAGCGTCCAAGTTGTATTGAAGCCTTGTTGAAGTCCTTCTAGCATTTCAAATCCTATTGAGCTATTGCTTAATCCATTAAATTCAATATTAACAACATGAATACTTCCAGATATAAGTCCTTTATTTTTTTTGTTTTTTCTAAAGTCAATGCCAACATCTGTTAGATAAGCTTCCTCTCCACCATATGTAATCGAATTGATTTTTTCAGCATACCTACCTGTTAGGCTCAATCTAAATAATGTGTTAGGCTGAAAGGAAAATTTTCCTTTTAAATCTTTAACATCAAGTTCGTAATTTCTATTGGTTGCATAAGACGAAAAGTTTGTTTTGAGTTCTTTATTTGATGTAACATTCAACATTATTTCCCTTGTTAAATTCCATCTTATTTTGAGTTCATTGCTGTATTTAGTTCTGAAATCTGAACCATTCATAAGTAACTGTTTATTTCCATACAATTGAGTAGTATATTCAAAACTATATTTTGGATCAGAACGATTGAAAAAGAAACTATTCCTAAACGAATTAGATAGATTTTGAATGCTAGAATCATTGGGTGGAGTTAGTGGGTTAATCAATTTATAGAAATTAAATGTATTGGTTTTTTTATCTGTATTAATTGCAGTTTGATTGTATAGCCTACTTAATAATTTCCCTGCTGTTGTTTTTTTATCTAAAAACCTTTTGGGGTCAATATTTAAATTTTGACTAAACTGATAATTGTAAACTTTTATGTAATTGCTATTTGGAGTAAATACACGAATGTATGTTGCTTGATCTGTATATTGTGCAATTTCAAATTCGCTAATTTCTTTAACTCCGTTTTCATTGTAGTCAATCCATGTGTAAATTCCTTGTCCAGCAGGCACTTCAAAGTAGATGAATTCTTTTTGTAACTCTAAACCAGAACCAACCTCCATGAAAGAGTTGGTATAGATTCCACCATTAAGTAATCGTAATTGATAGGTAATTCTACTAGTTAAAGAGTTCTCAGGTTTAATGTTTGTTAACGTGCTATCAATTATTTCGAGATTCCTTAAAGCAATATTATAGGTTAACCTATTGTTTTTATTTTCATGTAAATTTATTCTCAAACCGGGACTTCTAGCTGATGTTGCTTTTTTAAGTATGTTTTCATGCTTAAACCAATCGTATCTTTCTTGATAGTAAACTTGAAAAGTGTTTTTTGAGGAGTCAGCATTTTCAATGAAAATTTTCCAGTCATAAAATCTATAACTAGAATTAATTAAAGTGTCATTGTTGTAAAATTCATTTTGCTCATGAATGTCTTTGAATCCTATTTTTAGCCCTCTCAGACTTTTATTTATATCACTCTTATGTCTTAAAAAACTTGAATTATTATCACTTTGAGAAGTCAAGTAGCTTCCATCAATTTTTGCATTTATATTTTTACTCCAATTTAAGTTGAAGTTATTTTTTATTCCATTGTATTTTTCTTTTAAAGAAAATGAGTTAAAATCGTATGAAAAAATCCCTTTTTTTGGATTGATTAATTTCCATTTAGCGTGACTAATTAATTGATCTTTGTTTAGTTCAAGTTGCTGTATGTTCCAATTTCTTTCAAATTCTACAGCTCTAAACCTTTCAATTCTATTGAACGTTTTATTCACAGCCTCTAAACTAAGGCTTTGTTCTACAAGCCATTTTTCACCTAAATTGTAGTTAGAGTTTATTTTTGCTAAACCAGAAAAGCCAATATTGTCATTTTGATCTTTGTTTGAAAAGGTGTTAATGTCCATATTGGAACTGGCCATTTCAATATTTAGGGTATTATTTTTCCATTTTGTTTCTAACCCAGTGTTTAATAACTGTCTCTTTTTAGGAGTTACTAATTGTCTGACTGGTCCGTGAGTCCCATTGTGTGATATTGCTCCTTGTAAAGTGTCAGGTGAAATCCACTCAAATACTTTACCAAACGCATTATATTCTTTTATGATATAATCTCCAGTTTCATCACTTATTGGACTAAAAGTAATTCTGTAATTTGCTAGGATTGGGTCTGTTGAAAATCTATATACCTCATATCCTAGCGAATCCAATTTTTCATACATGTTCACACCATCGTAATATGTTATGCTATCCACTCCAGAACTTATTGCCTGACTAATTTGGTCGCCAATATTTTCCATTAAATCTCTATCTAGAAGATTGTAATCTTGTTGAAGTGGTTGGTTTTTACTGTCCTGTTCTCCGTAAAAGTTTAAAAATAATTTCAAGTTTTTCTTTGAAAAAGTAGAATTAGATTCTATTAATGATCTGGCATAGTTTTTATCACTGTATTGAAATTCAACTATAATTCTCTTGTCCTTAGTTATCAATTGATTAGCTGTGAAAACTAATTCTGCAGTATTGTAATCAATGGTGTAGTCATTGTTTTGCCCTCTTTTAAGAAGTTTACCATCTATATATATGCTTTCTGTACCGCTTAGTACTATTATAAAAGATTCATTCTCACTTCCTGTAAGTCTATATGGACCTTGATTACCTTCAATCCCTTGTATTGTATTTCTTGAAAACTTCCCCTTGCTTATAGCAATACTATTTTTAAAAGATAGTTTAGAGCCTTGTTGGTTTATTACATTATTCTCAATTTGAAGTCCCTGTCCTCTTTTGTTATAATTTAGAAAGTATCCTTTTGGTTTTTTCATCCAAAAATCACCCATTATTAAGTTCCATTTTTTATGCAAAACTTTAATAAATACTTGGTCAAAATCTTGCAATTGTTGAGTATTACCTTGAGGTTGAATTGGGATGTTTGCATCTGTAACAGAAGCTAATATTTTTAAATCTGGAGAGATGTTTCCTGATAATTGAAGATTTAAATTAGAGTTTAATGAGAAATTTTGATTATTACCAACCATTACTCCTCTTGAAAGGCTCCCAGTCTTATTTAGCTGTGTTCCACCAAATATGTCGTTTTTGGTTGTATTTGATTGTATTCGTAGGGGAATATATTCTTCTTTTTTCTGGCGGTTCATCAATACAGTGTCATGAACAAAATATTCTTCAGTAAAATTTAAACCTAGTAATTGATAGCTAATTTCTATACTGTCTTTTTGTTTCTCTTTCAAGTAAAGAATTGCATTTACTGGGTCTAGTTTATACGATGATTTCAATAGTTGAAGGCCAGAAGCTGTTTTAATCCTAAATGTTGAAGGATTGATTGATGTGGTATCTAATATGATCGAGTCAGTATTTGGAGAAATAGTAACATTCCTAAAATCAATTCGACTATGTTGCCCCCAATTTATGTGGTGAATTAAAATTAATATGCAGATAAAAATATTCTTTCGAACAGTAAAATGCATAAATCAATAGATTTTTAATTGTTGTTTACTATTAACGAACATTAATATGTTTTGTTTTGAATGTAATTATTAAAGTTGATTTTCCCTGAGATTATATTTGTACTATATTTGTTTGCATAACAACAAAATAACTAATGAAAATCTTAAAATACACTTATTTATTGTTTTTGGGTATGTTATTATCCTGTAATGACACCAATGACAAAAATAAAAATCTTGATTTTGGTACAATCAGAGACGCTGAAGGATATTACCAAGAGGGCGATAAAAAGTTTAAATTATATTCAGGCGGTATTTTTAGATTAAATGAAACCGGAAATTTAAAAAATTTATTTCCCCCATCAATTAACCATGCTATTTCAAGTAGAATTGCTTTACAAATTTATCAAGGCTTGGTTAAATTGAACCAAAGGACTTTAAAAGTTGAGAATCTATTGGCTAAATCTATTGATATTAACGATGAAGGAACTCAATATACCTTTAACCTAACAGATAGTGTTTTTTTTCAAGACGATGCTTGTTTTGAATCAGGAAAAGGTAGACTGCTTACTGCTAATGATTTTAAATTTTGCTTCGATTTAATATGTTCTGATGTAGAAGGAAATCGATCTTCAAATATCTTTTTAGATAGAATTGTTGGAGCAAGAGAACATTTTGAATCTACATCTGATGGAGAATTCCCTAAAGAAGGTGTTTCAGGGATTAATGTAATAGACGAACACACACTTCAGATAAATTTAATTCAACCCTGTTCGTTCTTTTTGAAAATTTTAGCTCATGCCCAATGTACAGTTTACCCTAAAGAGGCTTATGAAAAATACGGTTCTGAAATGAGAGTCAAAACAATTGGAACAGGTCCTTTTATTTTAGACAACATGATTGAAGGAAATGAACTAAGAATGGTGAAAAACCCTAATTACTGGGAGTCTGATGAACATGGCAATTCACTTCCATACCTTGATGTTATTAAAATGACATTTAACTCTGACAAGAAGATTGAGCTTACTAACTTTAAAAAGTCAAATCTTGATATGGTTTATCAAATACCCGTTGATCAATTAAATGAGGTTTTAGTATCACTTGATTCTGCAAAATCTGGAGGAAACCCAGAATTCCAATATCAAAGTAAAAAGAATGGACTTTCCACTGTTTTCTATTGTTTTAATATGGAAAAATCAATTTTTCAAGACATTAGAATAAGAAAGGCTTTAAATTTTGCAATTGACAGACGAAAAATCACAAAATACAGTCTTCAGGGAGAGACTGCTGAAGCATTGAGCGGTTTAGTCCCAACAGTAGGAAACTATGATAATACCAATGTGAGAGGTTTTGATTTCAACCCTAAGTTAGCACAGGATTTATTAGCTGAGGCTGGCTATCCAGGTGGTGAAGGTTTTCCAGATGTTGTTTTAGAAATCAGTGAAAATAATTACTTAAATCCTATTGTGGCGGAAGCTATTCAAAGTATGCTCAAAGAAAATCTTGGAGTTAACATTAAGATAGATTACACTTCTTTAACAGTGCTAATTGAGCGATTTACTAATGGTGTTTCTGATTTATGGGGATCAATTTGGATGGCAGATTATCCAGATCCACAAAACTTTTTACAACTTTTTGATGGAAGTTCTGTTCCTGAAAACTCAGTTGATGAAAATGGAAATGCGGTTTTAGAGCCCTCATATACGAACCCATCAAGATATAAAAATGATGACTTTGATTATTTTTATTCACAAGCGGTTGGTGCTACTTCTGAAGAAGTAGCTATCGAAAATTATTATAAGGCAGATAGTGTTCTTGTTGCTGATGCAGCTTTTATTCCAATTTATTATGAGCATTACATTCGTTTATTACAAAACAATGTTCATGGTTTTCCTCAAAATGCTATGGAATATAGAGATTTCACTAGAGTTTTTCTTTCTAAAAAATAATAAACAGCTTTTAAAATAGTTTTGTTTATAAAATTTCAATTAAAAGTCATATCATTTAAATAATGGTTCCATTTTTGTTGTAGATAATAAAATTTAAAAAATGAATAATTTCAATTTAGCCATAATGGCCATTCTTATATATGCAACATCTGCATGTGTTCCTGCAAGGAAGTTTGAGGAAATTGCAGAGAAGCAGGAAGTTTGTGCTAAAGATTTAAAAGCGTTAAAAACTCTTAAAACAGAGCTTGAAACTGAAAATACCGAACTGCAATCTATAAGTGATCGATTGAGTGAAGAATCAAAAAGACTAAAGTCTGATACTACTTTGCTTGGGAAATCATTAAGAATGAAAGAAAAACAATACGATAAAATTAATGTTTTAAATGAAAGGATTCAGGAACAATTAGAAATGCTTCAAAAAGGCAATGCTATTGAAAAACAACAGTTAATGGCCGACTTAGAAAAAAGAAAAATGGAGTTATTGAAACTTGAGGATGATTTAAACGTTCTTGAAATTGATTTAAATGCTAAGAAGGTTGCACTTGAGACCATGTCTTCTGAGTTGCAAAAAAGAGAACAGAGGGTGAATGAGCTGGAAGAAATAATTGCCAATAAAGATGCGGTTGTTAAGGCTCTAAAAGATAAGGTAGCTAAAGCGTTATTAGGGTTTAGAGATAAGGGCCTTTCAGTTGAAGAAAAAGATGGAAAAGTATACGTTAGTATGGATGCTAAATTATTATTCGCTTCAGGAAGTACAAAAGTTGATGCCCAAGGAGTTAAAGCACTTAAAGAGCTAGCGAAAGTTCTTGAAACTCAAGAAGATTTAGAAATACTTGTCGAAGGTCATACTGATTCTGACAAGATGAAATCAAGTTCACACCCAGTTGATAACTGGGAGTTGAGCGTTTTGAGGGCTACATCGGTTGTTAAGATCATGTTAAGTAACAGTAATATGGATCCAGTTACTATTAGTGCAGCAGGAAGAGGTGAGTTTATTCCAATTGACTTAGAAAATAAGGCAAAAAATAGAAGAATTGAAGTTGTTTTAATTCCAAAATTAGATGAGCTTTTTGATATTATAAGCAACTAATTATTTAAGGAATCTTTATTTAACTCTAGTGATGTTAAATTTCTTAGCCCGTTAGCTAATTGTTTGAAGTATCCTGAAAGTGTAGTTGATTCTAAAGGGATATCAACAGGGACACTTATTTCAATTGGGATTTCAGCATCAACAGGGAGTGGACCATCAAAACTTATTAGAGCTGTAGTCTTAAGTGGAATTCTGACAGGAACATTTAAATCTACAGGAATTTTCATGGATAACCCAACAGGTAGAGTATCAATAACAATCATATCAATTGGTACAACAGTTTTAACTGGAAGTTTTTCATCAAAACCAATTCTTAAACTTTGATTAACCGGAATATTCCCTTTGATAGGGATTTTAATTCCTTTTCCTCCAAAAAGTGCCATGTTAACTTTCTGATTAAGTGGGATAGTATCGTCTACTAAAATATTTACATTATCAGTTACTTCAATTAAAGTATCCAATGCTATGTAATCTTTAAGACCAATTTTAAAAGGAACCATTAAGCTTTCTGAAATCGGGATCTCTGCTTTAAATGGTATTTCTGTTTCTAGAAACATTTTTATATTAACACTTATTTCTTCTCTTACTGTTATGTCAGATGAGAGAGGAATACTTTCATTGATAGTTACATTGGTAATAATGTGCTGAATAGCCATCTCATCAACAATGTCCCCAAGTTTTTCCAATCTTTTTTTAGAAACATTAAGTGCGATTAGAAGTGTTGTAATAATCCCTATGCAGAGAAAGAAACTTATCGCCAATACTATGTTTATTAATCGTTTATTCATACGAGCATATAAGTTCAGTTTTTTTCACAAAAAAAACTACTTTTAACAAAAAAAAAACATTTTAATATGAATGTATTTTACAAACTAATAAGCTTAATATTAATAATTTCTTCTTTTTCTTGCGGGACAACTAAGCTTACTAACTATGGAAGACCCCTTAGTTTTTTAAGTAAACAAAGAGTTCCAAGATCAAGTTCATCAATGCCAACGGATGTTTCAAATCATATTTCAAACCAGAAGAAAATAATAGCAAAAAAATCTAATAATGGTACTTTTGAAATTAACAATAACAATGTTGATCAGTTAGTTTTATCAAAACCTGAAAGCAAAAATAGTGAGATAAATAAACCTTTTGTGTCTCGCTTATTAAGTAAATACCCTACCAATGTTGTTTCTGAAAAAACATTCAAAAAGATAGAATCTTTGAAGAGTGCAAATAAATTCTCTAATAAATTTAATACATCATCTTCGCGAAGCCTATCACCCGCAAATTTAAACAATGATGATATAAGTGATTTAGTATTGTTGCTGATATGTTTACTTTTCCCGCCTGTAGCTGTGTGGTGGAGATATGATTTTAGAGAACAATTTTGGATTGATTTAGCATTTTATTTGCCAATGGTTTTGTTAAGTAGTGCTTCCTTTGCAATACTTCCAGTCCTGTATGCTATATATGTTTGTTTTCTTAGGAAAAAAGGAAATACTGGAGATGTTAGGTCGAGTTGGTGATGTTACTTGTAAAAATTCATTTCATCCACATACTTATAAACTGGTTCAGTAAGAAGGTATTGAACATCTTTTTTGTTTTTGATGGCTTTTCTTATGAATGAAGATGATATTTTCATCATTGGAGCATCACAATGAATTATATTTTTGTGTTCAAATAACGGTTTCATTTGGTTGGCTTTGTCGTTCAGCTCTTGTTCTGTAAGTATTCTTGGATAAACATATATGTGGTGTTCCTTGATTATTTCATCATGATTTTTCCATTTATGGAAGGACCTTAAGTTATCAGCTCCCATTATTAAGTTGAAATGATAATTTGGATATTGCTCTTTTAAATGTATTAATGTATGGACAGTATATGAAGGTTTGGATAATTTGAATTCAATATCAGATGCTTTCAATTTAATGTTGTTTTCAATGCCAACTCTTACAAGATTTAAGCGATGGTAATCGGCCAATAGTGATTCTTTCTTTTTAAGAGGATTTTGAGGGCTGACAATTAACCATATTTCGTCTAAATCCGTGTAATCAGCCATATAGTTTGCTATAATCAGGTGTCCTACATGTATAGGATTAAAAGTTCCAAAGTATAATCCAATCTTCTTCATTTTTGCAAAAATTCTTTAATTATATTTTCAGCATTAACTAAAGTTGTATTAAGGTTATCATTAATTAGACATTGATCAAAACTTTTTTTGTACTCAAGCTCCTCTTTTGCCTTTTTAACTCTTGTTTTAATAGCATCTAAAGAATCTGTATTTCTTGATTTTAGCCTTTCTTCAAGTATAGCTATTGAAGGTGGCTCAATAAAAATAGATAACGCACTTTCTGAAAAATATTTTTTCAATGAAATTCCACCAACAACATCAACATCAAAAATTACATGTTTATTAAGACTCCATATTTTGGTAATTTCACTTTTTAATGTTCCATAAAAATTATTAGCATAAACCTCTTCCCATTCAATAAATTCATCTGCTTTAATTTTATTTTTAAACTCGTTGACATCAAGAAAGTAATAATCAACTCCGTTTATTTCATTCTTTCTTTTATTTCTACTACAAGCAGATATTGAAAAAGAAAGTTCAGGAATTTGATTTATAATGTGTTTGACAATAGTAGTTTTTCCAGCACCAGAAGGAGCAGAAAAGATGATTGCTTTGCCAGAAAAAACACTTGGTTTACTCATAATACATTCAAGACTTGTTCCTTAATTTTTTCTAAATGATCTTTCATTAAAACTACAATTTTTTGTATTTCTAAATGATGAGCTTTTGAACCTAAAGTATTAATTTCTCTTCCCATTTCCTGGGTGATAAAACCAAGTTTTTTTCCATTAGAGGTGTTTTCTAATGCTGTTTTTAAAAAGTGATTACAATGCTCTTTTAGCCTAACTTTTTCTTCTGTTATATCTAATTTTTCAGCATAATATATTAATTCCTGTTCAAGCCTATCGTTGTTTAATTTTTCGCTTAATAAAAGTTCATTAGCAGCATTGGATAATTTCTCTTTGATTTTAGGCATTCTTTCTTTTTCAAAAGGAGTGATTCTTTCAAGTAAACCAACAATAACATTAACCTGTTCTGTTAGTTCTTTAAGTAATGATTTCCCTTCGTTTACTCTAAACTTTTCTAAATTTATAGCCGCTTCTTCCACTAGTTTTAGTAATGCTTTCTTTTCATTGTCTTCAATAGGGTTTTTTTCGTTTGTAACAACATCTGGAAGTCTCAAAACTTGTTCTAATATATTTGCTGGAGATTTGTTTTCAGGGTCAACTTTTTCATTAATTGCTTTAATTCGTGAATAATACTCTTCAATAAGGCTCTCATTAAGATGAATGTTCTTTGATTGTTTTAGTTGCTCGTAATGAACAAATACTTCTACTTTTCCTCTTATTACTCTTTTAGCAAGCAAAGTTCTAATTGGAAGCTCTAATTCCCTGTACATTGATGGGATCTTAAGGTTTAAATCGAGAAACTTACTGTTCAAAGATTTAATTTCTAATGTTATTTTTTTTTCAGGAACTAAAGATTCGGCTTTTCCATAACCAGTCATTGATAACAGCATATAGCAATATTTATTTCAAAGATAATCAATTGGTTTTTTTAACTGGTGATGCACTCACTAAATAAACTCCAATAAATATTAAAATTGACGAAACTATCACCATGCCGCTTATTTCCTCTCTTCCGAATGATAGTGCTATAAATGCGGTAAGTATTGGCTGAAGATATATGTATGAGCTCACTATTGTTGGGCTTACGTGTTTTACACCATATATATTAAGCAAATAGCAAAAGAAAGTGGTAAATAAAATTACAAAACCAATTTTTAAAATTATATGATTAGGCATTATCCAATTAATGGTTTCAAATTCATATAATCCAAAAGGAATTATAACGATAAATCCGAATGTAAAAACCCACTTAAGTACTGTTATCGGATGATATTTATGCATTATAGGTTTGACCAACACTAAGTATAGACCATAGCTAGTTGCATTTAAAAATATAAGTGCATCACCTAATAATCCAAAATTATTATTTCCAGCATTTTTGTTGGTTATCACTAATAATGCCCCAGTTAATCCTATGGTTATTCCAATGATTTTTTTAATGTTTATTTTTTCTTTTAGTATAACAAGAGCTAGAATACTAACAATTATTGGACTGCTTACCATAATGATTGAAGCATGAATAGTGGAGGTAAGTTCAAGTCCTGAAAAAAACATCAATTGATTTGCTGCAATTCCGAAAAGACCGCAGAAAGCAAGTCTTAAAAGATCTTTTTTTTCAACTCTTTCAGAAATAAATAAAGAAACTAACCAAAACAATGAAACACCGCCAATCCCTCGCAACAATATGAACGCAAACGCAGGTACATATCCTCCCTCCATGACATCTTTAGCCCATCCGTAATTTAAGGCATAAATCAGATTGGCCCCAAACAAAGCGAAATGAGCAAAATATCGGTGAGTTTTCAATAGGAATTCAAATTATTTAAACAATAATAACGTAATCTTACTCATTTGCAGTTAAAGTTCATAAAATAATTAGATTTGTCCAGCTATCTAAAAAATTAATTTATGAAATTCAATACTAAAGTTATTCATGCAGGAGTTCATCCTGATTCAGCAACAGGGGCAATTATGACTCCAATTTATCAAACTTCTACTTATGTTCAAGAAGAAATTGGTGTTCATAAAGGTTATGAATATTCAAGAACAGGAAACCCTACACGTTCAGCTTTAGAGAATAGCCTAGCAGCTATCGAAAACGGAAAACACGGTGCTTGCTTTGGAAGTGGTTTAGCAGCCATTGATTGTGTCATTAAA
Source organism: Crocinitomicaceae bacterium (assembly GCA_042093455.1). GTDB lineage: Bacteria > Bacteroidota > Bacteroidia > Flavobacteriales_D > Parvicellaceae. The sequence goes on from JBELEU010000023.1 coordinate 15,040, forward strand.
ATGTTAAATCCAGGTGACGAAGTAATTTCAACTAACGATCTTTATGGTGGTTCTTACAGGATTTTCAAAACTATATTCGAAAAATATGGTATTAAATTTCATTTTGTAAACATGCTTGACTTAAGCAATGTTAAAAATGCCATTAATGCCAACACAAAATTGATTTGGGTAGAAACACCGTCAAACCCAATGATGAATATTATAGACATTAAAGCTGTAACAGAATTAGCAAAAGAAAAAAATATTTTGGTTGGTGTTGATAATACTTTTGCTACTCCTTATTTACAAAAACCATTGGATTTGGGTGCAGATATAGTAATGCATTCTGTTACAAAATACTTAGGTGGACATTCGGATGTTGTAATGGGAGCTCTTGTTACAAGTGACGATTCCATAGCTGAAGAAATATACCGAATTCAAAATTCAAGTGGAGCGGTTTGTGGACCAATGGATTCTTTTTTAGTTCTGAGAGGTATTAAAACATTACATCTAAGAATACAAAGACATTGTGAAAATGGTGTAAAAGTTGCCCACTTTTTAAAAAATCATCCATTAGTAGACAAAGTGTACTGGCCTGGTTTTGAAGATCACCCAAACCATCATATAGCTAAATCTCAGATGAGTAATTTTGGAGGTATGGTTTCTTTTACTTTAAAAGGCGATGATATAGAAAAGTCCAAAAAAATAGTGAGTGCAACAAAGTTATTCACTTTGGCTGAGTCTCTGGGTGGAGTTGAATCATTAATTGGTCATCCATCAACAATGACTCATGCCTCTATACCAAGAGAAGAACGATTAAAATCAGGAGTTAAAGATTCTCTTATAAGGCTAAGTGTTGGAATTGAAGACGCAGATGATTTAGTTAGTGATCTTGAAAATGCAATGTCTTGATTGCTTTTTTAAAAAATATAGTTCTGTTTAATTTTATAAATTGCAGAATGATTTATTTCAAAAAGTATTTATACGTTCTTTTCTTGGGGGTTCTATTTGCTCCTTTTTCTTTATATTCTCAATATCAATTTACAGATAAAATTGATCCTTCTAACTGTAGAGATGGTGAAAACATTGAGTTTTGTAGAACACATCACGTAATGAATAAGCTAAAGAATAACCCTGCTTATTTGAAAGGCTTGATACAAGATAACATTGAGATGCAGCAAGAAGAGATGAAGATTAAAGGCGGTTCAAACAAATCAGTTGTTTATACCATACCGGTAGTTTTTCATGTTTTACATGATGGTGGTCCAGAAAATATTTCTAAAGCCCAAATTGATAATGCTATTTTTATTCTAAACAGAGACTACAGTCTTCAAAATGCTGATGCTAATAATGTTCAAGCGGTTTTTCAAGGAATGCCAGCTGATGTTCAGATAGAATTTAAGTTGGCTACGAAGGCTCCTAATGGTCAATGCTTTAGTGGTGTAACTAGAACTCAAAATGCACTTTCCAATAATGGTAGTGATGGAAGTCTTCAGGTTGCGGCTATTATTTCTGGAAATAATATTTACAATAATCCATGGGCGGGAAATAGATATCTCAACATTTTTGTATGTGGTGAAATTGGGGGAGCAGCAGGCTACACAACTAACCCTTCAAGTTTTACTGGAAGCTCTATGTATAATGGTATTTGGGTGCTTCATGATTATGTTGGCTCAATCGGCACATCATCTCCTTATTCAAGTAGAACATTGACTCATGAGGTGGGTCATTGGTTGAATTTAGATCATACATGGAGCGATAACAATAACCCAGGAAATCCTTCAAGTTGTAGCGATGATGACAATTGCGATGATACTCCTAGGTGTATTGGTGTTAGCTCTTGTAATTTAACTTCAAATACATGCTCAAATGATGCTGTTGACGGTTATTGGACATCAAATGTTGTTGATAATGTAGAGAATTACATGGATTATTCTTACTGCTCTAAGATGTTTACAAATGATCAAAAAACTAGAATGAGATCAGCTTTGAATTCAAATAGTACAGGAAGAAAAAATCTTTGGGCTACTAGTAACCTGAATTTTACAGGTGTTAATGTTACTCCATCCTTGTGTGCTGCGGATTTTTATTCTGAACAACAAGAGATTTGTAAGGGAAATAGCGTGCAATTTTTTGATGCTTCTTACAACAACGCTACTGGTTGGAGTTGGAGCTTTCCTGGTGCAACGCCTTCAATATCTACTAGTCAAAATCCGACTGTAACTTATACAAGTTCTGGAGATTTTGATGTTACTCTTCAAGTAAACGATGCATCTGGAAATATTCAGTCTAAAACAATGTCTAACTATATTACATCACTTCCAAATCCAGGC